>NZ_RZOI01000129.1:0-10815 GCF_004022645.1 Mesorhizobium sp. M4A.F.Ca.ET.020.02.1.1
GCCCAGTTCCCTGCCTGGAAGCTCGGGACGATCGCTTCCGCCATCTGATGCGCCTTGGCAGAAACCGGCATCTTGCCGGCCAGCAGCCGGCGCAGGAAGGCGGTTTGCTCGACAGGCGATATCTCCAGCGAGGAGTTCACCCAGGAATGAGTGAGGCCGTCGTTCTTGCCGGCATCGCCGGTGACATCAGCGTTGCCGTAGCCGAATTTCGACACATAGCCGGCAAATCTTTCAGCGCCGAGCCGGCGGGTAATCTCGCGCGAATACCACAGGACCGAGTCTCTCTCCCAGATCGTCGGATCGACCGTCTTCCGGTCGCGCTTCACCGCGTTGAACTCGGGCTTGTAGTCCCAGTTCGGCGCGTGTTCGTCGGCGAGGATGCCGGCGTCAAAGCCGATCAGCGCCAGCGGCAGCTTGAAGGTAGAGGCCGGGCTGAAGCGTTGGTCGCAGGCACCGTCGCGATAGAGTGTGTCGCCGCTCGCCGCATCCTGGATCAGCGTGCATTCGATATCGCCGAGCGGCGCCGACTGTGCGCGCATCGGGAACCCGAGCAGCCAGGCCAGCAGGAAGAGAACGATGGCAAAAACGAACGGAAGGCGGTCTATCTGGCGCATGACGTTTCTCTCCTGAAGGGCGGCAGGAGCGTATTTATCCAAGCCTCTTGTCTCGATTTTGTCTCAAATGCGCGAGTTCACAGCAACATGCGGTTAACCTAACCAAATCGTTAAGGAAGCTTTGGCCGCCGCTCCTTGGCGGGCGCTCAGGCTTCGGGATTGCCGCGCTTCCTGCCGATCTGCCGATAGCGCCACGGCATGAACCATACGTAGCGCTTGGCGAGCGTCTCGGGCACGAGGTCGATGCCGTGTGTTCCGAACGGGCCGCAGCGCAACACCCGGAAAAACCCCATCCAGCCGCCGGCCCACAGGCCGTGGCGCGCGATCGCCTCATGCGCGTATTCGGAGCAGGTCGGCAAATGCCGGCAGGAATTGCCGACGAAGCCGGACAGCGTCAATTGATAGAGACGGACGAGCGACGTGCCGAAGACGCGGCCCGGCGTCTTGCGCCAAGGTCCCGGCCAGTTGCGCCCGCGCCGGGTCGGCCCGGCGCCGTGCGTATATCCAGGATAGTCGCTCATCTCTCCGCAGCCTGTTTCACTGCGCGATAGATGTGGGCTTCGCGCCGGGAACGCAATGGTCTTTGCCTCACGACCTCGAGCGGCGGACAGGATGCCGGTCGGTCCACTGGGCATGGTGAGAGGGAAGATCGCTGCGATCATGGTGGCGGTTCGGCGTGGCTGCGCCATGCCACTGGAATGTTGCGATCCGCATGACCTCGTTGAGAATGTCCAGAAGCTGGTTCATCGCAGTGCTCCTTTGAGCATCGATTGGACTACCGCTGGCCTTCCTCCTCAAACGAGTATAATTTCCTCCTCGGATAACCTGAGGTTATGCGAAATGAAACGAGGACGGCTGCCACTGACAGCGCTCAGGAGCTTCGAGACGGCCGGGCGACATTTGAGCTTCAGCCGCGCAGCGGAGGAGCTTTATGTCTCTCAGGCGGCGATCAGCCGGCAGATCCGCGAGCTCGAGACTTTCCTGCGCCAGCCGTTGTTTCACCGCCTGCATCGGCGGGTCGAACTGACGGATGCGGGGCAACGGTTGCTCGACCAATTGGTCAGAAGCTTCGACGACATCGACCGGGTGCTTTCGGATCTGGTGGCATCGCCGGCGCAATCGGTGGTCCGCGTCAGCGTTGAACCATCGCTAGCCGCTGTATGGCTGGTCCCGCGGCTCAATCGCTTTCGCCAATTGCGGCCCGACATCGACGTGTCGCTGGAAGTCGATGTACGGCCGATCGAGTTCCGCAGCGACCAGCCCGAACTCGCCTTGCGTTTCAGCGCGCACGCCACGTCATGGCCGCGCACCGAAGCCGAGCGCCTGGCCTCGACTGTCGATTCACCGGTGCTGTCGCCAGGGCTGCTGGCATCGGGCCCTCCCCTGGAAAAGCCGATCGACCTTCGCCACTACACGCTGCTGCACGAGGAGAACCGCCAGGGTTGGGCGCGCTGGTTCCAGGCCGCCGGCGTGCCCGCCGACGCGGTACCCGCGCGGGGTCCGATGCTGGCAGACATCTCACTTTCCAAGCAGGCAGCGTTGCTCGGCCACGGCGTGGCGCTCGGCGATCTTTTGCAGATCGGCGAGGAACTCGCGTCAGGCACTTTGATAAAGCCGTTCGACATCGATGTTGCTTCCGGCGCCTATTGGCTGGTGGCCAGGAGCTTGCGGGATCTGCCGGAACCCGCCAAGGCGTTCGCCGACTGGATCAGAAGCGAGTTCGCCGTGACCGGAAGAACTGCCTAGCCCGATCCTTAAGCCGCCTGCCCGGCGCGTTTCCTCTCGATCTGGCCGATGGCGTCGACCACAGCATCGAAGGTCAGCATGGTCGAGGCATGGCGCGCCTTGTAGTCGCGCACCGGCTCAAGGAATTTGAGGTCGGCGAAACGGCCTTCAGGCGGCGCGCCGTTTTCCTTCAACATCTTCAGCATGGTTTCGCGCACAGCGCGCAACTCATCCGCGTGCGCGCCGACGACATTCTGGGCCATGATCGAGGACGAGGCCTGGCCGAGCGCGCAGGCCTTCACGTCATGCGCGAAATCGGTGACGACGTCGCCGTCCATCTTCAGGTCGACGGTGACGGTCGAACCGCACAGTTTGGAATGCGCGCGCGCCGTCGCGTCGGGGTGGTCAAGCCGACCGACGCGCCCGATGTTTCCGGCGAAGCCCAGGATTTTCGCATTGTAGACGTCGTCGATCATTTTTTTCCAATCTGTCGCCGCCCAACGAACAGGGTTTGCCGCTGATGCGTCTTTCATTCGCTCGGCACGACCATATATAATGCTGGCAGTCGGGCATCGACAAGGCAACCAAGCGCCGCCGTCAGTGCCCAAATTTGTTCACGCCGCTTACGGGCTGGAAACCGGGCGAGTTTCTAACACCCGAAAGGTCGTGGTCCGTTCAACTCGTTCCTCCTGAGAGAGGAACTACGGGAGACGCCTTTATGGATGCCGTCATCAAGAAATTCATGCCCCCTTCCGCCTATATGGAAAAGCCCGTCACCGACCGGCCGAGCGAAGCCGAAGTCGAGGCGGCCGTGCGCACGCTGTTGCGCTGGACCGGTGACAATCCGGACCGCGAGGGCCTGATCGACACGCCGAAGCGCGTCACCAAGGCGTTTCGCGAAATGTTCAACGGCTACGACATGTGCCCGGCCGACGAACTTGGCCGCACCTTTGAGGAAGTCGCCGGCTATGACGACCTCGTGCTGGTCAAGGACATTACCTTCCACTCGCATTGCGAACACCACATGGTGCCGATCATCGGCAAGGCGCATGTCGGCTATCTGCCCGACGGCAAGGTCGTCGGCCTCTCCAAGATCGCCCGCGTCGTCGACATCTTCGCCCATCGCCTGCAGACCCAGGAAGCGATGACGGCGCAGATCGCCGGCGTCATCCAGGACGTGCTCAATCCGCGCGGCGTCGCCGTCATGATCGAGGCCGAGCATATGTGCATGGCCATGCGCGGCATCCGCAAGCAGGGCTCCACCACGCTGACCTCGACCTTCACCGGCGTCTTCAAGGACACGCCCGAGGAGCAGGTCCGCTTCGTCACCATGGTGCGCGGCGGCGGGGCCTGAGCGGCCCTCGCCGGCCATCCAAGACAAGGACCGGTGATGTCGGCACTGGAATTCCCGAAAGCTCCCTCGGACAAGAAAGCACTGGAGGAAGGCACCGCCTTCTGCCCGCGCTTCGATGCGGCCGGCCTCGTCACCGCGGTCGTCACCGACGCCGAGGACGGCAAGCTGCTGATGGTGGCGCACATGAATGCTGAGGCCCTGGCGCTGACGCTGGAGACCGGCATCGCCCACTATTGGTCGCGCTCGCGTAACGCGCTGTGGAAGAAGGGCGAGACCTCGGGCAATGTCCAGACCGTCGTAGAGATGCTCACGGATTGTGACCAGGATTCGATATGGCTTCGCGTGAAAGTGTTGGGCCACGACGCAACTTGTCACACCGGTCGACGTTCCTGCTTTTATCGGACGGTGGGGCTGATCGACGGTAAGGCAACGCTTGCCGACGATGGCAGCAGGCCGCTGTTCGATACGGAACAGACGTATCGGAAGCCGGTGTGAACCATTCAATATTCACAAACCACTAATATTCACTATTCTCAAACATCCTTGCTGTAGAAAGGATGTGGGATAAGGGGAGATTATGATGCTCGAATGGGCGTCATTACGTGGCAGACCAGACGTTCGAGAGGCCAATGGCCCCTCCTCGTCCGGCGGCGCATCCGATCAGAAGCCTGGCAAGAAGACGGGTATTTCGCTGGCACTCGGCGGTGGCTGCGCGCGCGGCTGGGCCCATATAGGCGTGCTGCGCGCGCTTGACGAGGCCGGCATCGAAGTGTCGATGATCGCCGGCACCTCGATCGGCGCGCTGGTTGGCGGCTGCTACCTGGCCGGCAAGATGGACGAGTTGGAGGAATTCGCCCGCAGCCTGACCAAGCGTCGCATCTTCGGCCTCCTCGATCTCAACCTGCGCGGCAGCGGCCTGTTCGGCGGCATGAAGCTCGACGCAAGGCTGCGCGAGCATCTGGCCGGCATCCGCTTCGAGGATTTGTCGAAGCCCTTCGTCGCCGTCACCTCGGAAATCCGCACCGGCCACGAGATCTGGCTGTCCAAGGGCTCGCTGATCACGGCTATGCGCGCCTCCTACGCGCTGCCCGGCGTGTTCGAGCCGGTGAATTGCAACGGCCGCATTCTGGTCGACGGCGCGCTGGTCAACCCGGTGCCGGTTTCGGTTTGCCGCGCCTACGAGCAGCCGCTCGTCGTGGCGGTCAACCTCCACTATGACCTGTTCGGCCGCGCCGCCGTCATCAAGCACAGCGCCGGTGAACTGGTCATTGAAAAGGACGCGCCGGGACCCGGCAGGGCCGACAGTGTGCACCAGTCGCACCAGACGCGGCTCGGCATCACCGGCGTCATGGTCGAAGCCTTCAACATCATCCAGGACCGGATCTCGCGCGCCAGGCTCGCCGGCGATCCGCCCGATATGTCGCTGCAGCCCAAGCTCAGCCATATTGGCCTGACCGAATTCCATCGCGCCGACGAGGCGATCCGCCTCGGCTACCAGGCGACGATGGCGCAGATAAACGAACTGACCCGCCTGCAGACCGTTCTGGCCTGATCTCAAGCTACAGCCAGGTTTTCAAGCAAGCGCCGCGTCGGTGATGCGGAACTGCACCGTCCGGTTGCCGTTCCAGTAATTGCCGGACAGCGACCCGGCGACATGCACCGTCTTGCCCCGGTTCCTGAACAGGAATTCGCCGAGTGCCGTATCGACGGCGCGAAAGGCGATCGCCTGGATGCGGCCACCGCTTTGCGACTGCAGCTCGGCGCGGATGTGGTTGGTGCCGACCGGTCGCGCATCGGTCAGCCGGTGGCGCGGCAGCGCGAACACCGGCGCCACATGGCCGGCGCCGAACGGGCCGGCCTGTTCCAGCGCATCGAGCAGGGAGAGCGTCGCGCCCTCGGCGGCGAGCGCGCCATCGATCGCCAGGCTTTCCTCGTCCTGCAGCCGGAACACGTCGGCCGCCGCGCGCTCCTCGAAGAAGGCCCTGAGAGCGCCGAGCCCGGCCCGCTCCACCGTGATGCCGGCCGCCATGCCATGGCCGCCGCCCTTGACGATCAGCCCGGCATCGGCCGCCTCGCGCACCAGCCGGCCGAGATCGAATCCCGACACCGAGCGGCCCGAGCCGGTGCCGACCCCATTGGCGTTGAAGGCGATGGCGAAGGCCGGCCGGCGCGCATGGTCCTTGAGGCGTGAGGCGAGCAGGCCGACGATGCCCGGATGCCAGGTCTGGCTGGCGGTGACGACGATGGCCGGGCCATTGCCGCCGGCAAGCTCGGCATCGGCCTCGGTGCGCGCCTCGGCCAGCATCTCCAGCTCCATCTGCTGGCGCTCCTGGTTCAGCCGGTCTAGCGTCTCGGCGATCGTGCCGGCCTCGACCGGATCGTCGGTGGCAAGCAGGCGGCTGCCGAGCGCGGCATCGCCGATGCGCCCCCCGGCATTGATGCGCGGCCCGATCAGGTAGGCGAGGTGAAAGGTGCTGATCGGCTCGCCGATGCGCGACACCCGGGAAAGGGCTGCCAACCCCTCGCTTCTCTGCTGGCGCGCCACCTGCAACCCCTTGACCACGAAGGCGCGGTTGACGCCGGTGAGCGGCACCACGTCGCAGACGGTCGCCAGCGCCACCAGGTCGAGCAGCGACAGCAGGTCCGGCGGGGCGGCCTCCGACAGCCGGCTTCGCAGGATCTTCGCCGTCTGCACCAGGCAGAGGAAGACGACGCCGGCGGCGCAAAGATGACCCTGCCCCGAGAGATCGTCCTCGCGGTTGGGATTGACCACAGCATTCGCCACCGGCAGCGGGCCGCCGACCTGATGGTGGTCGAGCACCACGACATCGGCGCCGGCCTGCTTGGCCGCGTCGATCGAAGTGGCGCTGTTGGTGCCGCAGTCGACCGTGACGATCAGCTTGGCGCCGCGCGAGATGAGGTCGCGCATGGCTTCCGGATTGGGACCGTACCCCTCGAAGATACGGTCGGGTATGTAGATTTCCGACGGCACCGAGAAATGCGCGAGGAATCGCTTGAGCAGCGCCGACGAGGCCGCGCCGTCGACATCGTAGTCGCCGAAGATCGCCACCTTCTCCTTGGCGATGATCGCCTCCGCGATGCGGGAGGCGGCCTTGTCCATATCGGTGAGCGAGGCCGGGTTCGGCAGCAGGTCGCGGATCGTCGGGTCGAGGAAGCGCTCTGTCTGCTCCGCGCTGACGCCGCGCCCGGCCAACACCCTTGCCACGATGTCCGGGACGCCATGGCCCTGCGCGATGGCGAGCGCCGTCATGTCCTGCCGTTCAGTCAGCCGATGCTCCCACGAGACACCGGTCGCCGATTGCCTGACATCCAGGAAAAGCCGTCTTTCGCCCGTCATGCGACGCGCCGTCCGCATATTTTCATAGTGCCGATACTAATATGCGACGGCCAATCGGGACGGAATCAAAACTTTTCCAGATCCTGGTGACGCGCTTTGATCTCGCGCACCGTCCGCGACGACGAGCGCAGCACGATCGTGTGCGTGGTGATGTAGGTGCGGCCGAACTTGACGCCGTCGAGCATGTTGCCGTCGGTGACGCCGGTCGCCGCGAACAGCACGTCGCCGCGCGCCATGTCCTTCGCCTGGTAGACCCGCTTCGGGTCGGCAATGCCCATCTTGGCCGCGCGCGCCACCTTCTCCGGCGTATCGAGGATCAGCCGCCCCTGCATCTGGCCACCGGTGCAGCGCAACGCCGCCGCCGCCAACACGCCTTCCGGAGCGCCGCCGGTGCCGAGATAGATGTCGATGCCGGTCTCGTCGGGGTCCGTGGTGTGGATGACGCCGGCGACATCGCCGTCGCCGATCAGCCTTATCGCCGCGCCGGTCGCGCGCACCGCGTCGATCAATTTGGCGTGGCGTGGGCGGTCGAGGATGCAAGCGGTGATGTCGGACACCGCGACACCCTTGGCCTTGGCCAGGCTGGCGATGTTTTCGGCCGGCGTCGCGTCGATGTCGATGACGCCGTCGGCATAGCCCGGCCCGATGGCGATCTTGTCCATATAGACGTCGGGCGCGAATAGCAGGCTGCCCTTTTCCGCGATGGCGATGACGGCAAGTGCATTGGGCAGGTTCTTGGCGCAGATCGTCGTGCCTTCGAGCGGATCGAGCGCGATATCGACCGCCGGACCTATGCCGGTACCGACCTCCTCGCCGATATAGAGCATCGGCGCCTCGTCGCGCTCGCCCTCGCCGATCACCACCGTGCCCTTGATAGCCAGCCGGTTCAGCTCCTGGCGCATGGCGTCGACCGCGACCTGGTCGGCCGCCTTCTCGTCGCCCCGCCCGCGCAGCCTGGCAGCCGCCACCGCCGCCCGCTCGGTGACGCGCACCAGTTCCATGGTGAGTATCCGGTCAAGGCCGGCGACAATGTTCTGGGCCACGTTCATCTGTGGGAAATCCTCGTTGACGCGAGCGGTCGTATCTTGAGTCGCTCTAACACTTGTTTTGAGCAATTCGGCGGGGAAAACCGCTGCGCAGTTTTCCTGGAATTGCTCCCGCCTCCCGCAGAGGCGCGTTTCTTGTGTCAAAGCTCCGTGACAACGGCAAGACTTGGCCGGGGATTTTTTGAAATCCCAGCAATATCAATCGATTGAAGGCGAAGTTGGTCCGAACTATTCGGCCCGTTCGATGCGGATCACCTGCGGCTTGTCAGTCAGGTGGCCATCCTTGGTGATGCCCTCGACGGCCTTGCGCACCGCTGCTTCCGTCGTCTCGTGGGTGACGAGGATGACCGTCTTCTGCGCGTGTGTTTCCGGGCCTGCGGCCTGCTGGACGATCGATTCCAGCGAGATGTCGTTGTCGGCCATGCGCTTGGCGATCGCGGCGAAGACGCCGATGCGGTCATGCACGGTGAGCCGGATGAAATAGCCGCCGGCATGGCTGCGCATCTGGGCCCGCTTGTACGGCCTCAGCTCCTTCGCCGGGCGGCCGAAGACCGGTCCGTGCTGGAAGCCCGGCCGGCTCTTGGCGATGTCGGCGATATCGCCGATCACCGCCGAAGCGGTGGCGTTGCCGCCCGCACCTGGGCCGGAAAGCAGAAGCTCGCCCAGAATGTCGGTCTCGATCGCCACCGCGTTGGTGACGCCGTGCACCTGCGCGATGACGGAAGCCGTCGGCACCATGGTCGGGTGCACGCGCTGCTCGATGCCGCTCTCGGTGCGCTGCGCGACGCCGAGCAGCTTGATGCGATAGCCGAGGTCCCCGGCCGCGCGGATGTCGGCTTGGGTGATGTTGGAGATGCCTTCCATATAGATGTCGTTGGCGGCGATCCTCGTGCCGAAGGCAAGGCTGGTCAGGATCGACAGCTTGTGCGCCGTGTCGTGGCCCTCGATATCGAAGGTCGGATCGGCCTCGGCATAGCCGAGCCTTTGCGCATCCTTGAGGACCGCGTCGAAGGAGATGCCTTCGGCTTCCATGCGAGTCAGGATGTAGTTGCAGGTGCCGTTGAGGATGCCGAAGACCCTGGTGACCGAATTGCCGGCCATCGCCTCGCGCATCGTCTTGATGACGGGGATGCCACCGGCCACCGCGGCCTCGTAATTCAAAAGCACACCCTTCTTCTCGGCGATCTCGGCCAGCTGCACGCCATGCTTGGCCAGCAACGCCTTATTGGCGGTCACCACATGGCGGCCGGCCTCGAGTGCCGCTTTCACCGAGGCTCGCGCGGGTCCCTCGTCGCCGCCGATCAGTTCGACAAAGACGTCGATATCGGCCGCCTCCGCCATCTTGACCGCATCGTCGAACCATTGCGCGCCGCCAAGGTCGACGCCGCGGTCGCGCTTGGGATCGCGGGCCGAGACGGCTGCCACGACGATGTCGCGGCCGCACTGGCGGGTGAGCTCGGCCGCCTTGTCGCGCAACACGCGCGCCACCGAGGCGCCGACCGTGCCGAGGCCGGCAATTCCAACACGCAACGCTTCAGCCATGTCCGGCGATGCCCCTCAAAAATTCGATCGGTGATGTCAGGCGAACTCAGCGGTGCGCGGAGAGCGGCACCACATTGTTGGGCTGCTTGGCGGTGGACGCCAGGAAGCGCTTGATGTTGCGGGCCGCCTGGCGGATGCGGTGCTCGTTCTCGACCAGCGCCACGCGCACGAAATCGTCGCCATGCTCGCCGAAGCCGACGCCCGGCGCCACCGCTACGTCGGCGTGCTCGATCAAGAGCTTGGAGAATTCGAGCGAGCCGAGATGACGAAACTGTTCCGGGATCGGCGCCCAGGCGAACATCGAGGCCGCCGGCGCCGGTATGTTCCAGCCGGCGCGGCTGAAGGAATCGACCATCACGTCGCGGCGCTTGTGGTAGACCTCGCGCACTTCGGCAATGTCGGCGCCATCGCCATTGAGCGCATGCGCCGCCGCCACCTGGATCGGCGTGAACGCGCCATAGTCGAGATAGGACTTGACGCGCGTCAGCGCCGAGATCAGCCGCTCGTTGCCGACGGCGAAGCCCATGCGCCAGCCGGGCATGGAGAAGGTCTTCGACATCGATGTGAACTCGACGCAGACGTCGATCGCGCCCGGCACCTGCAGCACCGAGGGCGGCGGGTTGCCGTCGAAATAGATCTCCGAATAGGCGAGGTCGGACAGGATGATGATGTCGTTCTTCTTGGCGAAGGCGACGACGTCCTTGTAGAAATCGAGCGAGGCGACCAGCGCCGTCGGGTTCGACGGATAGTTGAGGATCAGCGCCAGCGGCTTCGGGATCGAGTGGCGGATGCCGCGCTCGACCGCCGGGATGAAGCCGTCGTCGGGCTCCACCTGCAGCGAGCGGATGACGCCGCCCGACATGATGAAGCCGAAAGCGTGGATCGGATAGGTCGGATTCGGGCACAGGATGACGTCGCCGGGCGCGGTGATCGCCTGCGCCATGTTGGCGAAGCCTTCCTTCGAGCCGAGGGTTGCCACCACCTGCGTATCGGGGTTGAGCTTCACGCCGAAGCGGCGCTGATAGTACGCCGCCTGGGCGCGTCGCAGGCCCGGAATGCCGCGCGACGAGGAATAGCGATGCGTGCGCGGATCGCGCACCACTTCGCACAATTTGTCGACGATGGCCTTCGGCGTCGGCAGGTCCGGATTGCCCATGCCAAGGTCGATGATGTCGG
>NZ_RZOI01000012.1:0-26477 GCF_004022645.1 Mesorhizobium sp. M4A.F.Ca.ET.020.02.1.1
AGGTGTTCCAGCTTGGCAACGACGGCGATCCGGCCAACACCCCTCATCCGTCTCGGCGCTGCGCGCCGATCCACCTTCTCCCACAAGGGGAGAAGGTAAGGTGCGCAGCCTGATCAGCGCAAAGACCAGCGCGGCGCCGGTGAATTGCAGGAACTGCACCAGCGACACCGGATGATTTTCAAGCAGCGACTTGCCGACCAGCGCATTGGTCGACCACAGCGCCACCGCGCCTGCGGCAAAGGCCAGCGCGGCCGCGGGAGCCGTTCCATCCCGGACGATCCGGGATGGCGTCCTGTTTTCCTGCCTGGCCATGAGCTGTTCCGAATTGTGGATCAGTAAAGCAAGCCGGTTCCCGCCCATGACCTCATTACCATGATTCCCTGGCACCGCCGGAGACCGGTTCGGTGACCGGCTGCGGCGCGGGATGTTGTTCGGCAAAACGGCGATAGGCCGGCAGCTGATTGTTCCAGACGTCATCGGCCAGCTCGTTCACCCATTCGCGGTCATGATCGTTGTCGGCGGCGAGGTAGAACATCCGGTTGTCGTCGACATAGGGTTTTGCGACCGAACGCTGGTTGAGCACCAGGGTGACGCGCGAGCCGAGCTGGATGGGCGCCGTGCGGTGCAGCACGCCGAGGAACTGGCCGAGCGTCGCGTAGTTCATCTTGTGGTCGATGCGCATGATGCGGTTGCGCGGGATCTCGCGTCCGGATTCCAGGATCGCCCGCCCGGTCTCGGAATCATCGCAATAGATCTCCAGATGACCGCCGATCAGCGGATCGCTGATCGACAGCGGGATGAGCTCGGTGACCGGCACGCCGTCGCAATGCCATTCGACGGCACCGTCCTTGGGATTCATGAAGGTGACCGTCGAGCCGACGATCGACAGCGGATAGGGCTCGAGCTTGGTGCCCATCATGTCGGAGAGCCGCTCCAAGCGGAGCTTGTCGTTCAGCAGTTCCTTGATCTCGGGAATGTAACGGTCGGCGCCGGTGATGAAGGTAAGATCGAGATGCTTGTGGATGGCGTGGCTGGACTTCAGCTTCAACGCGGCCTCCTCGATCGCGGCAAGCAGCGCCGGGTCGTAGCCGTGCAGATACTGCGCGACGCCGAAGCTCGACACTTTCCAGGCGGTGTCGTGGCCGATGATGGCTTCACGGCTCATCGCATAGCGCAGTTCGGGGATGGTATGGGCGTTCATTCTACTTCTCCAGGTGGGGGCAACACTTGGTAAACAGTCGATTAATCCGCCCACCCCTGTAAATTTAGGAATGCTGGTGCTACCGTAAGCCCAGCTTAAGGTCGAAAACGGTGCGTCTGCTCAGTCAGGTCAACCTCAATTCGCTGAAGATCGTCGAGAGTGCTGCCAGGCACGGGAACTTCACGCGCGCCGGCGAAGAACAGTTCATCACCGCCTCGGCAGTCAGCCAGCGCGTCAAAAGCCTGGAAGATCAGTTGCGCTTCAAGATCTTCCAGCGCGGCGGCAACGCCGTGTCGCTGACGCCGGAAGGCGAGACCTATGTGTCGCGGGTGCGCGAAGCCCTGGAGCGGATCGTGGCGGCGAGCATGGAAGCGACCGGGCAATCACAGGCGCATGTGCTCAAGATCTCGGTGCTGCCAACCTTCGCAGCGCGCTGGCTGTTCCCGCGCCTGCCGATGTTCCAGCGGCAATATCCAGACATCGAGATGCGCGTCTCGACCTCCTACGCCACGCATGAGTTCGCGACCTCGGAGATAGATCTCGAAATACGCTATGGCGACGGCAGCTTCCCCGGGCTGCAGGCGGACCTTTTGTTCAAGGAAGACCTGACGCCGGTGTGCAGCAGGAAACTCTTCCACGAGATCCTCGGCGACAAGCCGCTGTCGAAGGTGACGCCGGATGATCTTCGGCATTTCACGCTCCTCCATTCCGACACCTGCACCCAGAACTGGCAGTCATGGCTTGCCTTTGCCGGGGCGAGCTTCGTGCTCGGCGAGACCAAGAGCATATATTTCGATTCCTGCATGATGTCCTACGAGGCGGCCAATGCAGGCCTGGGCTTTGCCGTCGCCAACCGCGCCTATATGGCGAGCGACATCCGCGCCGAGCGGCTGGTGGCACCGTTCGCGGTGCATCACCCCAACACCGCCGGCTGGTACTTCGTCAGCCCCGATACCCAGCACGCGGCGCGCAAGGTTGTGCTGTTCAAGCAATGGGTGATGGCGGAGGCGGCGCTGACTCAGCGCCAGCTGGACCTTGAGATCGCCGGGGTGCCAGTGAGGCGGGCGGCGATGGCTTGAGACAGCCGCTCGCTCATTTTTGAGGCTATACTTCACACTATGTGGGCAACCATCAGGTACAAATGACGATGCCCTGTCGCAACTCTGGGTTTTTGTTGTAGATTTCACACAATACACGAATTTTCAGACGAATTTCACACAATTCGAGAAGTCTTCCCCAACCCATCCCCTGACCTGGCGGCAAGACTCAGCTATAGTCTGTTTTGCGGCGGGCCTGACTTTCCCGCTTGGCCGGCGCTTTCCGCTTCCTCCCAAGCAGCGCCGGCCTTCTTCTTGCAGCGCCTGTGGTCATCTCGCCGCGCCGATCGCTTCATGAGCGGCGCGTCACTGCGCCGGCGGCGTCCCCTGCTGGTCGCCGCCAGTTGTGGACTTCGGCACCGGGTTCTTGTCGACCTGCGGATTCTGGTCGACGGGCGCCTTGGTCGGCTGGACATTGTTGTCGCAGGCGGCGAGCGCGAGCCCCAAAGCCAGCAGCATCGGAAGCTTCATCATGACAACCTCCTCTCGTTCGCCCCTTTTATGAGGGCAAACGAGGGGATGGCTGATTGGTTGCACTTCGAGCAGGTGGCGAGGAAGACGGCGGAACAAAATGCCCCCTCCCCGGTTGGTCCGCCGAAGGAGAATTGATCATGTTCCGTCTGCTGATTGTTGGCCTGTTCGCCTATGCGACCTACCGCTTCGCCAAGAAGGTCATCGACGAGGTGCCCGACAGCTTCGAGCCACTGCCGCTGCCGGAGGATGAGGAACGCCGGTCGCTGCGGCGCCAGTCGGCGGCAATGGGCGTAGAGACACGGCGGTAGGCAAGCCAAACTCCCCTGGCGGAGATTGGCAGCGTCGCAACCATTGCGAACAAAGCGGAAACGATGCTTGATGGGCGATGAACCTCGCCATCCGTGATTCGTCTTTCCGGCCTGCCTATCTCGACAAGCTCAATGCCGAGCAGCGGCTGGCCGTCGAGCATGGCGACGGCCAGGTCGCGCCGCCGCTGCTGGTCATCGCCGGCGCCGGTTCCGGCAAGACAAGCACGCTCGCGCATCGCGTGGCGCATCTGATCGTCAAGGGCGCTGATCCGCGCCGGATCCTGTTGATGACCTTTTCCCGTCGCGCTGCATCTGAAATGGCCAAGCGCGTCGAGCGGATCGCCGGCGAGGTGCTGGGGCGCGACGCTTCCGTCATCGCCGACGCGCTCTTCTGGGCCGGCACCTTCCACGGCATTGGCGCCAGGCTCTTGCGCGACTATGCGCTGGAGATCGGCCTCAACCCCGCCTTCACCATCCATGACCGCGAGGATTCCGCCGACCTGATGAACCTTGCCCGGCACGAGCTTGGCTTCTCCAAGACCGAGGGCCGCTTCCCGACCAAGGGCACCTGCCTGCAGATCTATTCGCGCGCCGTCAACGCGCAGACGCCGCTCGGCGAGGTGCTGGGCGCGGTGTTTCCGTGGTGCGCTGGCTGGGCAGACCAGCTCAAGGAACTGTTTTCGGCCTATGTCGAGGCCAAGCAGGCACAGAACGTGCTCGATTACGACGACCTGCTGCTTTACTGGGCGCAGATGGCGACCGAGCCGGAGATCGCGGCGCATCTGTCGTCGCGCTTCGACCATGTGCTGGTCGACGAATACCAGGACACCAACCGGCTGCAGGCGACGATCCTGACGGCGCTGAAGCCCGACGGCTCCGGGCTGACCGTGGTCGGCGACGACGCGCAGTCGATCTACTCGTTCCGCGCCGCGGAAGTGCGCAACATCCTCGACTTCCCAAAGCAGTTCGCCCGGCAAGCGTCGATCGTCACGCTGGAGCGCAACTACCGCTCGACCGAGACGATCCTGGCGGCGGCCAATGCGGTGATCGGCGAGGCTTCCGAGCGCTTCACCAAGAACCTGTGGAGCGAGCGCAGATCGTCCGAGAAGCCGCTCCTGGTCAGCGTGCGCGACGAGGCCGAACAGGCGAGCTATGTCTGCCAGGCGATCCTCGCCGAGCGCGAGGCCGGCACGGCGCTGAAGTCGCAGGCGGTGCTGCTCCGCGCCTCGCATCACACCGGGCCGCTGGAGATCGCGCCGACGCGCCGCAACATCCCCTTCGTCAAGTTCGGCGGGCTGAAGTTCCTCGACGCCGCCCATGTCAAGGACATGCTGGCGGTGCTGCGCTTTGCCGAAAATCCGCGCGACCGCGTCGCCGGCTTCCGCGTGCTGCAGCTGTTGCCGGGGATCGGCCCGTCGGCCGCCGCGCAGATCGTCGAGACGATGGCGACATCGCTCGACGAGGCGACGGGGCTTGCCCGCTACCGGCCGCCGCAGCGCGCGGCCGAGGACTGGCCTCCCTTCCTGTCGCTCTACGAAGGCCTGCGCGCCGGCGCCAAGTGGCCGGCCGACCTGGAACGGATCAGGCTCTGGTACGAGCCGCATCTCGAGCGCATACATGAGGACGCGACGATGCGCCGCGCCGATCTCCTACAGCTCGAGCAGATCGCCTCCGGCTACCCGTCGCGCGAGCGTTTTCTCACCGAGCTGACGCTCGATCCGCCTGACGCAACCAGCGACGAGGCCGGCCCTCCGCATCGCGACGAAGACTATCTCATCCTGTCGACCATCCATTCGGCCAAGGGCCAGGAATGGAAGAACGTCTTCGTGCTCAACACAGTCGACGGCTGCATCCCGAGCGACCTCGGTGTCGGCAGCAAGGAGGACATCGAGGAGGAGCGGCGCCTGCTCTATGTGGCGATGACGCGGGCCAGGGACACGTTGCATCTCGTCATGCCGCAGCGCTTCTTCGTGCACGGCCAGGCGGCGCGCGGCGACCGCCATGTCTATGCCGCGCGCAGCCGCTTCATCCCAGCCTCGATGCTGAATGCCTTCGAGCAGACGTCCTGGGCGAGCGTGCAGGCGAAGGACGATCCGCGCCGCCAGCCGCAGGTCCGCGTCGACCTCGGCCAGCGCATGCGCGGCATGTGGAAATAGGCGAGATCTTGCCTGCGGCATGCCTGTAGCGGCGGTGGCGTGTTCTTGCTTTCCTGCACCCTGCACCGCCGCGCTGCCAGGCAGACTGCGGGGAAGCGGCATGATCGGCAGATGCCGCCCGTTGATGCGGCGACGCCCTGCGCCGTCGCTGACGGGAACCAGCTGGCATCTGTGCGCGTGACGCGCGTGACCGAGGCCTATGCCGTTTCCATGGATTGTCTGGTCCTCCATGCCCCGGATGCGACGGACTGATTGGGTCCGCATCGCGCCGGGCCGCTCACGAAACGTGTCAGGGGCCCGCTCCATCGCGATGGAACCATCCACCGCCGGACGGGTTTCCGTTAGCGGGACCTAATGCAAAGGAGGCAATGATGAACAAGCTGATCCTCGCGGCCATGCTTGGCCTGGCAACGCTGGCGCCGACTGCAATTCCGGCGCAGGCGGCAAGCCTGACGATCACCACCGACGACGGCACACGCTACAGCGACGACTATTCCTGGCGCCGCCATCATCGCCATTATGCCATGCGTGACTATGATCGTGACTATCGGCCCCATTGGCGCCATCACGACCGCGACCGCTGCAAGGTCCGGGTGCACAAGCGCTGGCACCACCACCGCCTCGTGATCAAGCGGGTGTGGAGCTGCGGCTGGCACCGGGGCTGGTGACATCAGGGGATGGGCGCGAACCACGGCTAGAGGCCGGTGAGCGCCCGCCCGGCGAGGGAGGGCTCAAATGCGCTTAGTTCCTAGCAGCATGAGCCGGCGGCAGCGGCTTGGCCAATTGGCCGGACGGCTGTTCGTCAATGTCGTTGCCGCACTTGTTGCCGGCGTCGCCATCCTCTTCCTGGCGCTGTCGACGCACCATCCGGGGCCATCCGCACCGGACCAGTTCATAACGACCGCGGCGCCATGACATTGGCCGGAGTCCATCTATCGTCGTAGCGCAGCGCTTCGACCAGCACGGCAAAGGCCGGCGAGGACCAGGGCAGTAAGGAAAGGGGAATCCTCTAACCTTTCTGCCTTTCTGCCCTTCTGCCCTTCTGCCCTGAAAATCATGGAACCTCCCGCCGCCTTCCGCGTTCCTTGGCGTTCGACCCCCGACCGGAGAGCGGCGCCGGCCATCTCCGCCCCAAACCCAAGAGGCCAGAATGCACGACAGGACGTTCTTCAACCCGGTCGCCCTCACCGTAGGCGCCGGCCACAAGCGCATGATCGCGTCACTGTTCGACATGCATGAATTCCTGACAGAATTCCCGCCGTCGCGGCGGCGGCTGAGCTATGGTGCCGCGGTGAAGGCCTGCGAGGCCGCGCGGGCCGGAGGAATCTCCGCTGAGGCGGCACGCGATGCGCTGATCACCTTCGCGGTTACGGCAGGCATCCTCTGGCCCGCCGCCCAGCCCGCCGTCTCGGTCAAGCCGGTGGCGCGCAGCTTTGGCGGCTATGCGGCATGAAGTGAGTGAGTAGCGAATAGGGAACAGCGAGTAGGGTACGGCAATGAATGCGCCAGCCGGCGCACAGCCATTCGCTATTCGCTACGCACTATTCGCTACTTCTCAATGGACCGTCGCGGCGTCGTCGGTCAGCGTGCCAAGCAGCGCGGCCGTCGCGAAGCTGACCTGGTCGCGGCCGTTCGACTTTGCCTTGTAGAGGTGGCTGTCGGCCGTCCGGTACATGTCGGCATAGGTGGTGTTGCCGCTGAAGGCGACGCCGCCGATGCTAACCGAAAGCGGACAAGGCCGGCCGTCGGGCGAGAATTCCACCTCGCGGATGCGCCGCCTGATCCCTTCGGCGACCAGCCAAGACTGCGACGCGTCGGCGCCGGGCAGAAAGACCGCGAACTCCTCGCCGCCGATCCGGCCGACAATGTCGGCGCCGCGCAGCTGGCCCTTGATCGTCTTGGCGATCAGCTTCAGCGCCTGGTCGCCGCAATCATGTCCGAGACGGTCGTTGATGGTCTTGAAATGATCGGCATCGACGATCAGGAAGGCACCGGCATCGACGACCGCCTGGCTGCGGGCCTGATCGAGATAGGCCTCGACGAGCATCGAGAAGGCGCCGCGGTTGAACACCGCCGTCAGACTGTCGGTGGCCGCGACGATGCTCAGCGCCTTCTGCGCGACGGCCAACTGGCGCATCTTGAACATCAGGAAGAAGAAGAACGATCCCGCCAGCACGAGCGGCAGCAAAAGGTCCGTCATCTGCGCCCGCCACAGCGCATCGGGCGACAGCAAGGGAAAATTGTAGGAATCGACGAAAAAGGCCGCGGCGATGCAGACCGCCGTGCCGGCAATGGTGACCGCGATGACCCTGCCCCAGCTCGTCGGGGACAAATCGATGCGCATTCCCTTGCTCCACTACAACTGGCCTATCTTGCAGCCGGAGCGCAAACGAATTCCTAACATATTAGTTGCAATTCAAATGTGGTTAACCGCCTGTCGAAGGGCGACCGCCAGCTGTAATGCGCAAAAGGCCCGCCACCTCGTTAGCCCCTGGATAGCGGGCCTTCCGACTGGCCGGAGGCCAGGAGAGTGCCGGCGCACGGCCTCACGGCTGGTTCGACACCCCCCTCGCCGGAAATGTCAGCGCCGCGCGATCATCAGGCAGAGCTGCCGCAGGTCGCGATCATAGGTGCCTTCGCTGCTGAGCACGTCGACGCAGCGCTTCTTCATCCGTGCCAGTTGGCCGCTCGACATTTCGGCGACAACGGAGGCCAGGTTCGGGGTTCCGGGCGGAGTCGCGCCGGGAGCTCCAGGAACGGTGCCGCCAACACCGACATTGGCGCCAACGCTCGTGCCGCCGAGCGTCACGCCGGCCGCGCTGTTGGTGCCGTTGCCCAAGGTCGCAGTGGCTCCGGCACCGTTGGTGCCGCCGATGGATGCCGTAGCCGTGGAATCGCTCCCGCCGATGGTGGCGGCCCCATTGGCGCCACCCGAGCCGCCGATCGAAACGCTGGCGCTGGTGTTGCTGCCGCCGAAAGATGCATTTGCGTCAGCCCCATCTGGGCCGCCCGCATTGGCGTCGGCGCTGTTGCCGCCAACGGATACGCCGCCAAGTCCACCAAGCCCGACGCTTTGCGCGTTCGCCGGCATGGCAAGAACAACGATGATTGCACCACTCGCCAATGTGCTGGCGAATCTCTTTACGATACTAGCCATAACACTCTCCTGTGTGGTTACTACTTCTGCATTGCAGCATTGTGCAACTTAAACGCACGTTCTTTCTTCGACAAGATACGTGGAGAGTGGTGTTTTGGTTTCTTTAGCTCGTGCTCATATCACGAATCGTAGTTTTCAATCGCTGCACTTCTGCTCGAAAGATTTAGACGAAATTTCTCTATATTTTAGATTTCAGGAACTTAAGCACCGGGTTCCTGCCGGAACGTCAGGCGTAGGCGCGGCCTTCCTCGCTGCGCTGGAACAGCACCAGGTCGAGCGGCACAGATGGTCGGCCAAGCACGGTCAGGATCATGTGCGCATGGCCGCGATGATGGGTCTGATGGTTGAAGAAATGGCTGAGCGCCGGCGCCAGCCGCTGCGAGATGGTGCGCATGTCCGAAAGGGTCATGTAGGAGAAGCGGCCGGCGAGCGCCTTTTCGCTCATGCCGTCGATCCAACTGATGATCCGCTTGTCTTCCGCCTCGCGCGCCAGCCTGAGAACGGACAGGGCGCGGTGGACAATCCTGTCGATACTCGCCGGCGCGTCGCCCTCGCCGCTGAAGCGCTTCATCCAGACGCGGTCAGCGACCAGGAGATGGTTGAGCGTCCCCATCATCGAGCCGAAGAAGGCACCGACATCGCGCTCGAACTCCGCGTCATCGAGATCGGCGGCGGCATCGTAGATGCGGCCGTTGGCCCACTGGTTGTAGGCTGCAAACATCATGAAATGCTGTTTCATCTCTCCGTCCCCGCTCGCGTTCCAGTTCAGGCCTACCTAAACCCTTGGAGGATTCGCGCCAATGACGATTCTGGGCGAGTAAGGGAATAGGGCAGTAGGGAAGATAGGGAGGGATACCTACTGCCCCACTGCCCCTACCACCTCCTCCCTCCCCAAATGCGACAAAGTGGACGTGCCTGCGTCGCTTCGCGTGCCTCACCGCCGCCTTGATCGGGGCAAAGAAAGAGGCAGCCGGGCAGACCCGGGCAATCACACGAAGGCAGCGCTGCGGCATGGCATCAGCCCCGGATTTCTCCGACGAATTTCGACTCCGGCTCATCACCTTGATGCAGTGGCGCCGGGACGTCAGGCGTTTCAAGACGGCGCCGCTTGACGACGGGACGCTGGAACGGTTGCTGGCGCTGGCCAGCATCGCGCCATCCGTCGGCCTCAGCCAGCCCTGGCGCTTCGTCGTGGTCGACGCCCCAGAGCGCCGCGGGGCCGTGCGAGCCTGTTTCGAGCATTGCAATGCCGAAGCGCTGCAATGTTTTTCCGGCGAGCGGGCGGCGCTCTATGCGCGACTGAAGCTCGCTGGGCTGACCGAGGCGCCCTGCCAGTTCGCGGTCTTCGCCGACCGCACGACGGCGCAAGGCCATGGGCTCGGCCGCCTGACGATGCCCGCCACCATCGACTATTCGGCGGTCATGGCGGTGCACACGCTGTGGCTGGCGGCTCGCGCCGAAGGCATAGGCATGGGCTGGGTGTCGATCCTCGATCCGGCCGAGATCGCCCGCATCCTCGACACGCCGCCGGAATGGACGCTGATCGGCTATTTCTGCCTGGGCTACCCCAGCGAGGAGGATTGCGTGCCGACGCTGGAGCGTGAGGGCTGGGAACAACGGCGCCCGGCAGTGATCCTCAGGCGATAGCGCGCCTCGGGGTTTTGAAGAACGCTGAACCACTCCAGATATTTGTCCTACGCAAGCCCGAACGAAAAACCGCTACACACTTTTCCTGGAATCCGGTCACTTCGCCGCATCCTTGTCGACGAGCCTGACGCAGATCGGATCGCCCTGCTCCATGCGGGCGCACTGCCATTCCGGGCCGAAGCCGAAATTCTCGCGCGATCCCATTCCGGGATGGAGCAGCAGGACGAAGGCCACGGCACCGAGGAGGACGGCGACAAGCAGGATGCCGGCTACATCCCCGCGTCTCAGATAGGGCCAGTTCATCTCGCGCCGCGCCCGGCTTCCTTCGTTCCTGTCCCGAGCCTCCATTGTCGCGCAAAGCGCCGCCCTTGGCTAGAACGCCGCCGGCAAGTGCTTCCCTTGGCGCTCCCCTTGGCAAGGGGCGAAGCGGCTTGTATAGAGCCCGCCACCCCGCAATCCATTCTCATCACAAGGACGACCCAATGGCGATCGAACGCACCTTTTCCATGATCAAGCCGGACGCGACCCGGCGCAACCTGACCGGCGCCATCACCAAGATGCTGGAAGACGCCGGCCTGCGCGTCGTCGCCTCCCGCCGGGTGTGGATGAGCCGCCGCGAGGCGGAAGGCTTCTACGCGGTGCACAAGGAACGCCCGTTCTTCGGCGAACTGGTGGAGTTCATGTCCTCGGGCCCGACCATCGTGCAGGTGCTGGAAGGCGAGAACGCGATCGTCAAGAACCGCGACGTGATGGGCGCCACCAACCCGGCCAACGCCGCCGACGGTACCATCCGCAAGGTGCATGCGCTGTCGATTGGCGAGAACTCCGTGCACGGTTCCGACGCACCGGAGACCGCGGCGCAAGAGATCAGGTACTGGTTCTCCGACACCGAGATCGTCGGCTGAGCCTTCAGCACGACGAGTGATTGAAGGCGGCAGCCGGTCGGACCGGCGCCGCCTTTTCGATTCCTGAGGGGTGGACAGACCCGCCGGTCGCGCTAGGTTGATGCCATCGGTGATAACTTCCCAAGGGCATCGCCGGCTGTGAGTGACTATCGCGCTTCCGCCCCTCCAACCTGAAGCGGGCGATGATCAATCCCAAGGTTTCCACCAGCGGCGTCGCCTACCCTGACGACCTTGTCCTGCTGAAGCGTATCTATGACCGCATCTGCCAGGAGCGGGGCATCGGCACCGGCAGCCCCGAAGCCGCGGACCTTGCCGCGCAAGCGATGGCGCTGTTTGCCGCCGGGATCTTCGACGAAGACGAAATCAGCCGAAGCCTCTCCGGTCAGTAGTGCCTGCCGGGAATTTCCGGCTTGGATTGAAGCGGCGATCGAGACATTCCAGCAGGCCAGGCCGACCAGCGCCATTCCCGGCTTCTTCCAAGGCACCGAAATGCCGTCGAGCACCTGGTGGGAGGCGTTATGGCCAGACCCCGCCGGTGTGCTGAGATCCGGCACGGAGGCGATCGACCTTTGCTGCGGCGACGGTTGGTTCACCTTGCCGATGGCGGCATGGCCCGGCACGTCGTTGGCATCGACATCGATGCCAGCCAGTTGGAGGCCGCCCGGCGGCGGCTGACTTACCACTATGGCGCGCTTTTCGAGAAGGCAAAGGGCTGAGCGCAGCCGTTGCCGGACCTACGCAGCGGATGCCCGCCGCCCCTCGCGGCGGATTCCCGTCATTTCGGTTGGCGCTCCTTCACATTCGCATGCTCGTTCGCCGCTTCCGTGTCGGTTGCCGGCGTCTGGGTATCGGCGCCGACAAACGGACTGCCCTGCCCGGGCGCGAGGTCGCCGCTGTGACCGGCCTTGTTGGGCTGCAAGGCCTGGCTGTCGGGACTGAGGCCATGCTGGAGGGCCGTGACCAGATGGTCGTCCGCCCTGGCCATGCCAGCGAAGGCAATCAGCGATGTGGCTGCAAGGATAAGCGCGTGCTTTTTCATATCTGGACTCCTTTGAGTGGCCAGATCGAGCCGCTTTCGATCCGGGCGACTTCAGTGAGGGACGTATCCCTTTTGCCTGCCCGCCATACGGAAGGAAACGCTCAGCGCGGTCGGATTATTCCGGCGATGGTCTCGCAGCCGCCCCCAGAAGGACGATATGGCCAGCCATTCCGGCCTTCGCCGATCGGTGGTATCTTGGAGGCGTGTGGTAGCCCATCCATCGTCAGGTAGACTCTTATGGCTGCCGATCGGGGAATCGCGTCCGCGATCGAGAATTGCTACGACGCCGCGTTCGAATTCGGGCGGTGGCCGCAAGCGCTGCAAAACCTTGCCGATTCCCTGGGGACGACGAGTTGCGTCATCCGCGTCCGTGATGACACGCACCCTTTTCGGGCGATCAGCGCAACCGGACCAGGCCGACCCCGGACTCGACAGAGCACGCTGAATTCGCGGCGCTCTGGCTCGAAAACATCGAAGGCGCTCCCGACCCACATCCGGAGAGGGCAGAGCGGCTTTCGAAGCCCGCAATTTGCTTCACAGTCGAGGACGAAATCACCACGCCTGAGGAGCGGAGGTTTCTGCCCTACTATCAGGAAATAGCCGGTCCAGGACATCGTGAGTGGTGGGCGGCCGTTTGCTTCCCGGTGAAGAAGCGCAGATGGGTTCTGTCGATGTACCGCGACGCCCGCAGCGGGCCATTCGATCCGTCCGCGGCCGATCATTTCCTGCGCGTGGCGCCGGACCTCAGCCGGGTCATCAGCCTGGCCGAGAAGATCTGGGAGATTTCGCTCGACCCGACCCTGGCCGTCCTCGATCAGTTCAATTTTGGCGCGGCGCTGCTCGACTGCCATGGGCGCCTGACGCGTTGCAACGAGCATGCGGATGCACTGCTCGGCTCCGGCCTCGTAGTTCGCCATGGCCACATCCACGCAGCCGACCGGGAGAGCGATTCCCGCCTGCAGCGGATGATCAGCGCCGCCGTCTCAAGCCCAGTGGACGGGTCGTTTCTGGGCAAGCCGGAAGTCATCACCCGCGACGCTTCGTTCTGGCTCCTTGCCGAGCTGGTGCCGATGACTGCATTCGTGCGCGACCTGTTCAACGGCGGCGACTTTCTGCTTTGCTTCACCGACCTTGTGAGGGAACGTGCGCCATCAGCACGCTTGCTCGGCCGGGCTTTCCAACTCACGGCAGCCGAAGCGCGGCTGGCTTGCAGCCTGACCGCCGGCGACGGGATCGACGCCGCGAGCGCCCGATTGGCGATTGGCCGTGAAACCGCGCGAACCCAACTCCGCGCGATCCTCGCCAAAACGGGAACGCATCGCCAGGCCGAACTCACGGCGCTGCTATCACGCTTGCGCGCCCCCTAGCACCACTGAACTGCGCCTCACCCATTCGGGTGAAGCGCGCATGCGCTTGCCATCGCATACTTCCCCATCGGATTGCCGAGATCGCGCCTATGGAACCCGGGGCAGTGCTGGATGGCATTATCGTTGGGCAAAGATGTTCATTCCAACTCTAGGGCGCGGCCGGCACGATCGCGCATCGCGGCAATGGCGTTCCTCATCGGCGCATTTTGCTCGGTGTCGCTGGCGGCTGAACCAGCAAGGCCCCTCGTCGACCTCGAACTGGTCCTCGCGGTGGATGTCTCGTCCTCGATGAGCTTGTCCGAACAACGGGTCCAGCGTGATGGTTATGTCAGCGCATTCCGGCATCCGGACCTCGCTGGAGCCATAGGATCGGGCGCACGCGGCATGATCGCTGTTTCATATCTCGAATGGGCCGGGCCGAACTATCAGCGCGTCGTTCTGCCCTGGACGATCGTCGGCAGCTACGACGACGCCAAGCGGTTCGCCGACGCCCTGGCGGTCGAGCCTGTCACAGCGCAGGCAGGCACTTCCATTTCGGGCGCCCTTCTGTCAGCGGGCGACCTGTTTGCAAAGAGCCGCACCGCAGCGGCGCGCCGGATTATCGATGTATCGGGAGACGGTCCCAACAATGCCGGCCTGCCCGTCGCGCCGATACGCGACAGGCTGACAGGCTCCGGCATCACCATCAATGGACTGCCCGTCTCGCTGCCGCGCGGTGGTTCAAACGGCTTCCAATCCTTTGGCGAGCACTATCTCAATCTTTACTACGAGCGCTGTGTCATTGGCGGACCGGACTCATTCTTGATCGGAATCGACGATCTCGGGCAGTTCGAAGTCGCGATCCGCCGAAAGCTGCTCCTTGAGATCGCGGGCATGCCCGCGCGGCCCAGACTCGCGTCCTACAGCCCGGCAGGCGGCCGGATGTTCGACTGCTCTATGATCGGAACCACCGCGCGGTAACGCGCTTGTGCTGGCCTAGGGACGGAAAGCCGCTCCCCAGCTTTCCAGAAATCTAGCTCGCGGCATTGAAACGCAGGATGACGCGGTCGTCCCTGTCGGCGATGATGAGCTTGCCGGCGTCGATATGGTAGGAGGCGGCCTTGGCCAGGGCCTCGAACAGCGCCTTCTCCTGAGCCATGACCTCAGGCGCGCAGGCCATGTAGGTCGAGCCGATGTCGCTGATGGCGATCTTTTCGCCGTCCACCTTGGCGGTGGCGAAATAGGCGTTGCAGGGGCCCTTGCCGCCGGCCTTGCCGCCCTCGTCCACCCGGAACGTCGCCTGCGGGTCGGTGATGACGCCGATGCCGTCGATATATTCGACCAGCCAACTCTGCCCGAGCAGCGCATCCGCCGTTGGGTCCTGCGCCACCATCTTCAGCACGATGGTCTCAGGCTTATCGCTCAGCGGGTCGACCTGATGGCGCGTATCGGTGATGAACAGCAGCTTGTCGTCGACGGTGATGCGCGCCTGCAGCGCGTAGCTCATGTTCGGGCGGACGACCTGCTGGTCGAAGCTGATCTCGAACTTGATCGGCACCTGGCCCGCCGGCGCCACCTTGCGCTCGCCGATGATGGCGGCCGGCGCGTCGGCCAGCGACATGTCGGCAAGCTGCACCGAGAGCACGGCATTGGGCGGCAGCGCGATACGCTCGCGATACATCACCTCGCCCTTCAGCGTCGTCTCGGCGGCATCGGAGAATTCCGGCACCGCAAGTACGCCAACGACCAACGGCACCAGGCCGAAGAAGAAGAATTCAGCGATCCTGTCCAGCATGACCCAGCTCCCCTAGGTTGCGCCAGCCAACGCAGGGTCCTGCAGGATTGCGGTCAATACATGGCCACGGGGTGGATTCTAATCGGTCGGCTTCGTCATCCAGCGCTCGGCTGCCTCGTCGTCGGCCTCCTTGGCCTCGACCCAGCCACCCTCGGAAGCATCGGCATGGTGCTCCTTCTTCCAGAAGGGCGCGCGCGACTTGAGGTAATCCATGAGGAAATTCGCCGCCTCGAATGCCGCCTGCCGGTGCGCCGAAGCCGCCACCACCAGCACGATGTTCTCGCCGGGCCGGACCTTGCCGTGGCGGTGGATGACGGTCAGCCCCTGCAACGGCCAGCGCTGGACCGCCTCGGTGGCGATGCGACCGATCTCGGCCTCGGCCATGCCCGGATAGTGTTCAAGCTCGAGGGCGGCGAGCCTGCCCTGCTCGTCGCGGCAAAGACCGGAGAAGGTCACCACGGCGCCGATATCGGCACGTCCCTTGGTCAGCCCGGCGATTTCGGCGGCGACGTCGAAATCCTCGCGCTGGATGCGTATTGCAGGCACCACAGCGTCCGGCACCTCAGCCTCCTGTCATCGGCGGGAACAGCGCGATCTCGCGCGCGCCCGCGATCTTCTCGCGGTGGCCGACATGTTCCTGATTGATGGCGACGCGGATGACGTCAGGAAATTGCAGCGCGTTCTCGTATTCCTCGCCGCGCGACTTCAGCCAACGCAATAGGTCTGCCACCGTCTCGATGCCGGCTGGCAGGTCGACATCCTCTTCCGGCTTGCCGATCCGCTCGCGCACCCAGGCGAAATAGATGAGCCTGGTCGCCATCTCACTCGTCCATGATGTGCTTGAGGCCGGCGCGGAAATAATCGTAGCCGGTGTAGAGCGTCACGAGAGCTGCGATCCACAGCAGCACCAGTCCGGTCTGCGTGGTCAGCGGGAAGATCTTGTCGCCGGCGGGGCCCGCCAGCAGGAAGGCGATGGCGACCATCTGGATGGTGGTCTTCCACTTGGCGAGTTGGGTGACGGGCACGGACACCTTAAGCGCCGCCAGATATTCGCGCAGGCCAGAGACCAGGATCTCGCGGCACAGGATGATGATCGCCGCCCACAGCGACCAGCCGGCGATGCCGGCATGGCGGTCGGTGTCGGCGGCAAGAAGCAGCAGGCAGGTGGCGACCAGCAATTTGTCGGCGATCGGATCAAGCATCTTGCCGATGTTGGAGGTCTGCTGCCAGGCGCGCGCCAGATAGCCGTCGAAATAATCGGTGATGGAGGCGAGCAGGAAGATGACCAGCGCCGACCAGCGGGCGAAGTCGCTCGACTTCAGATGTCCCTCGAGAAAGAAGCACAGCACCACCAGCGGCACCGCGATGATACGGGCGTAGGTGAGGATGTTCGGCAGGTTAAACGCGCGCTGGGCCATGTCGTTTTGGGTACTCTCTCCGCTGCGTACTCAAATCAGAAGGGAATGTGGGGGGTCAACTGGTCAGATTCGATTGGTCAGGCGAAAATAGGCGCAAGAATGGTCAGCTGTCATGAAAATGGTTGTAGACCAGCTTGGCCATCTGTTCCGAAATGCCGTCGACCTTGACCAGGTCCTCGACCGCGGCGCGGCTGACGGCCTTGGCGGTGCCGAAATGCAAAAGCAGCGCGCGTTTGCGGCCGGGGCCGATGCCGGCGATCTCGTCGAGCGGACTCTTGACCATCTCTTTCTTGCGGCGGGCGCGGTGCGAGCCGATGGCGAAGCGGTGAACCTCGTCGCGCAGTCGCTGGACGAAATAGAGCACGGGGTCGCGCACCGGCAGCGAGAAAGAGTCCCTGCCCCTGACGAAGAAGCGCTCGCGGCCGGCGTCGCGGTCCTGGCCCTTGGCGATGCCGATCGCGGCGACGCGGTCCTCGATGCCGAGATCGGCGAGGATCTTGCGCACCGCCGTCATCTGGCCCTGGCCGCCGTCGATGAGGATGACGTCCGGCCAGGCCGGAAAGCCGCCATTGGCCTCGATGCCGTCCTCGCCGTCATCCTCGGCCGGTGCGCCTTCCGCCTCCTGCGGCGTGTCGCCATGCTCCTTGAGCAGGCGCGAGAACCGCCGCTCCATGACTTCGCGCATCATGCCGAAATCGTCGCCGGGCGTGATCTCGGTCGAGCGGATGTTGAACTTTCGGTACTGGTTCTTCACGAAGCCTTCCGCCCCGGCGACGACCATGGCGCCGACGGCATTGGTGCCCATGATGTGCGAGTTGTCGTAGACCTCGATGCGCACCGGTGGCTTGGCCAGGCCGAAAGTTTGCGCAAAGCCCGACAGCAGGCGCGCCTGCGTCGATGTCTCGGCCAGCCTGCGGCCGAGCGCCTCGCGCGCGTTCTGCAGCGCGTTGTCGGTCAGGTCCTTCTTCTCGCCGCGCTGTGGCACGGAGATCGACACCTTGCGGCCGGCGCGGGTCGACAGCGCCTCGGCCAGAAGTTCCTGCTCCACGACGGCGTGCGACAGCAAGATGGCGCGCGGCGTCGGCTTGTCGTCATAGAACTGCGCCAGGAACGAGCCCAGCACCTCCGCCGCCTCCAGCGCCGGGTCGGCCTTGGGGAAATAGGCGCGGTTGCCCCAGTTCTGGCCGGTGCGGAAGAAGAAGACCTGGATGCAGGTCTGGCCGCCCTCCTGGTGGACGGCGAAGACGTCGGCTTCCTCCACCGTCTGCGGGTTGATGCCCTGGTGCGCCTGCACATGCGAGAGCGCGGCCAACCGGTCGCGGTAGATGGCGGCGCGCTCGAAATCGAGCTCCTCCGAGGCCTGCTGCATGGCGGCGGAGATTTCCGTCTTCACCTTCAGACTGCGGCCGGAGAGAAAGTCCTTCGCCTCGGCGACCAGCCCGGCATAGTCCTGGTGCGATATCTCGCCGGTGCAAGGACCGGCGCAGCGCTTGATCTGGTAGAGCAGGCAGGGCCGGGTACGGTTCTCGTAAAAGGAATTGGTGCAGCTCCTCAAAAGGAAGGCACGCTGCAGCGAATTGATGGTGCGGCCGACCGCGCCGGCGGAAGCGAAGGGGCCGAAATAGTCCCCTTTTCGTGAACGCGCGCCGCGATGCTTGTAGATGCCGGGCGAGACATGGTCGCCGGTCAAGAGGATATAGGGAAACGATTTGTCGTCCCGCATCAGCACGTTGAAGCGGGGCCTGAGCCGCTTGATGAGGTTCGCCTCGAGCAGCAGCGCCTCGATCTCGGTGCGGGTGACGACAAATTCCATCGTCGCCGTCTCGCGCACCATGCGGCCGATGCGGGCGGTGTGAAAGCGCCCCTGCGCGTAGTTGGTGACGCGCTTCTTCAGGCTGCGTGCCTTGCCGACATAGAGCACGTCGCCGGCGGCGTTCATCATGCGATAGACGCCGGGCGCGTTGGGCAGCCGCTTGACGAGCGTCTGGATCACCTCGGCGCCGACCATGCCGTCGGCGTCGCCGGCATGCGGCGTCCAGTCGATCGTGGTGAAGGCAACGTCCGGTCCGGCTGTCTCCGGCTCGACGATCTCCTCGACCGACTCGTCCTCGAGGTCGAGGTCGGGCGGCAGGTCGTCGGCGTCGCCGTTTCGTTTGTGCTTCTGATCTGTGGGACTCATTCCACCATGCCTGTCACATCGGGCGTCTGCCATGCAAGGTGCTGGCCGCCGTCGAGCGCGATCATCTGGCCGGTGACCGAGCGCGCGTCCCAGAGATAGCGGATGGTAGCGCCGAATTCGGACAAATCCGGGCCGCGCTTAAGGATCAGCCCGTCGAGCTGCGCGGCGAAATCATCATCGTCCTGGCGCGCGCTCTTGAGCGTCGGGCCCGGGCCGATGGCATTGACGCGGATGCGCGGGCCGAGCGCCTGCGCCAGCATCTGGGTTTGTGTCCACAGCGTCGACTTAGACAGCGCATAGGAAAAATAGCGCGGTGTCGGCCGCCACACGCGCTGGTCGATTATGTTGACGATCAGCCCCTCCTCGCCTTGCGGCAGGGCGCGGGCGAAATTCTGCGCCAGAAGCGCCGGCGTCTTCACATGGATGGCGAAGTGGCGGTCCCAGGCCTGCCAGTCGAAATCCTCGACACGATCGTCGACGAAAAGCGAGGCATTGTTGACGAGCAACCTGACCGGCCCAAGCGCCGCCTCCGAGCGGCCGACGAGATCGCCGACGGCGTCCATGTCGGTGAGGTCGCCCGCGATCACGGCGGCGCGGCCGCCCTCGCCCCTTATGCGTTCAGCCAGCGCCTCTGCCTCGGCACCCGAGCGGTTGGCGTGGATGGCGACGGCAAAGCCATGCGCGGCCAAATCCTCGACGATCGCTTTACCGATCCGTTTTGCCCCACCCGTCACCAGCGCTGTCCCAGCGGCTTTGCTCATCTGTCAATCCTCAAATCGCCGCCTCGATTCCGGAAGCCGGCACATTATGACGGGGCAAGGGGTTAAACGCCATTTCCACCTGGGGCGGGAATGTGGCGGAACGGCCTCGTCGCAACCTTTGCGTGATCCGGATTCGCGCCGGCTGGATCGCAATATAGGACGCTGGACTCCTTGCACCAAGCCGCGTGCAGCGCAGCATGGAAGCCCTGCTGACATTTCGCTGTTGCGAAGATGCAACGTCACGGTTCAGCCTCATTCGCGCCGGGGAATGACCCAAGTTCAGGTTCGCTTCAGCCGCATTTCGACACGACATTTGGAACCGTTGAGCGCCGGGTCCGTTTATCCCCCCGGACGGGTCTTGGGGCGCTCATGAACAACAAGCCTATGTGTCCTGTGGCTTAAGGAGTAAACAACAATGCAAGCCAATCTCAAATTCGCGCCGCTCGCGGTCGCGCTCGGGCTCTTCGCCCTTAGCGGTACTGCCTTCGCGGCCGACGTCATCTCGGAAGAGCCGCCGGCGCCCGCTCCGGTTGCCGAGCTTCCCGTCGCTTCCTGGGCCGGCCCGTATCTCGGCCTGAGCGCCGGCTATGGCTTCAGCGGTCATGCCGACGTTTCCGGCGGTCCCGACATCAAGACCAAGGGCTTTGTCGGCGGCGTCTTCGGCGGCTACCAGTGGCAGCAGGAGAACTTCGTGTACGGTGCTGAAGCCGATCTCGGCTACAATGGCGTCAAGGGTTCCAGCGCCGGCGTCGAAGCCAAGGGCGGCCTGGATGGCTCGCTGCGCGCTCGCCTCGGTTATTCCGTGACGCCGGAAATCCTGCTCTACGGCACCGGCGGTCTTGCGGCCAAGAACCAGAAGATCGACGACGGCGTCTCCAGCGACAGCAAGGCGATGCTCGGCTGGACGGCCGGTGTCGGCACCGACATCAAGATCACCGATAACGTGTTTGGCCGTGTCGAGTACCGCTACACCGACTACGGCGACAAGGACTTCGACAATGTCGGCAACGTCGAGTCGAAGGACAACCGCGTCACCTTCGGCGTCGGTATGAAGTTCTAAGTCGTCCAAGCCACGACACGAAAAAGCCGGGCCTCGCGCCCGGCTTTTTTTGTGGCTGCGCGAAATGGAAGCGATCACCTCGCGGGTCGCAAATCGTCATGCGCCGGATTGATCCGCTGGCTTTTCCTGGAAGCCATCATGGGCGGGTATCGACGGCAGCCGCTCGAGCCACGTCATCCGCGAGCGCATCAAGACCTGCGCATCGGGCTGGTAGTCGTCCGGATTGGTCATGGTGGCGGCGTGCACATGGATCTCATGAGGCCATCTGTCCGAGCGGAAATAGAGTCTCGTGCCGCAGGACGGGCAGAAGCCGCGAAAGGTGTTCGGGCTGCTTTCATAGTGGCTGATCTCGCCGATCCAGCTCAGCTGCTCCGGCCGCATGCCCAGGAAGGCCGTCAACGGGGCGGACGTGGCGCGCCGGCAATCGGCGCAGTGGCAGACCAGATTGCGTGTGATGTCCCCGGAATAGGTCCAGGTGACCGCCTCGCACATACAACGTCCCGTCAGAAACGCCATCGCAATCCTCCCGCCGGCCGCGTTGCCGAGCCGGTTCACGACACCAGTCGATGCAGTGCAAGATAGGCTGCTCCATCAGCTCACATGCGCTTCTTTGCGACCTTGGCTGGCTTCGATTTCGGCGGCAGCGTCTCGACGAAGGCCAGCGCGAGATCGAGCCAGCTGTCGAGATCGGCCTCCGTCGCCGTGCCCTCAGGCGCGACGTGGACGTAGCCCTCCATCGCCCGGCCGCCCATTTCCATTGGGCGGGCATGCGGACGCGCGGCGGCGGTCTCATGCGCCGCTTTGCCGACACGCACCAGCAGTCCTCGCTTCGAGGTACCGATCAGCATGTTGCCGTTGAGCATGAAGCAGGTGCCGCCGAACATCTTCTGTTCAGTGAAGGCGCGCTGGCCGAGAGCCGCGCGCAGGCGCTCGACCATGGGGTCTGGCGCGACGCTGGTTTTGGTGACTGACTTCGCCATGCTCACCACTCCGACTTGGGGAGTATCAGGCAAGCATGGAAGTGGATGGGGTTCAAGCTAGTCTCCCCTTGGGGGAGAAAGGGAAGGCGCCTACGCCGGCACGGCCGGTTTCAGCTCCGGGAACTTCTCGTCGAAGCGTGCCGCCCAGCGGGTCAGCCGGCCGCGGCCTTTTTCCCATTTGCCGGCGAAGCGCAGCGCCAGATAGCCGAGGGTGGCGCGCAGCGCCATCTGGCCGACGGTGATCTTCTTCGGCAGCTTTGGCGGGTTGGCGTTGAGCAGGTCGAGCGCGGTGGTGATCTTCGCCCACTGGCGATCGAGCCAGGGCTGATAGACCATCTCGTCAGGCCGCGTGCGCCGCTCGTAGACCATCGACAGCGCGCAATCGCAGATACCGTCGGCCAGCGCCTCCAGCACCTCGGCCTCGAGCCGCTTGTCGGGATTGCGCGGGAACAGCGCGTTCTTCGAGGCGCGGTTGAGGTGCTGGGTGATAGCGCGGCTGTCGTAGATCGAGCGGCCGTCGTCGAGGACCAGCACGGGGATCTTGCCGAGTGGATTGGCGCCGATCAATTCGGCCGGCTTCTCCTCGGTCTTCACCGGCACGAGGTCGATGGCGATGCCGGCATAGAGCGCGGCCATGCAGACCTTCGAGCTGTAGGGAGAGGTGGAGGCGTAGAGCAGCTTCGGCATGGTCGGGTTCCTGTTTGTGTGCGCGCACTGTTGACCGATCATGGCCGGCAAGACAACGGCCAGTGTCGCGAAACCGGGCAGCCAGTGCGCCGGCAACGAATTGCCGGGGAAGCCGAACAACAAAAAAGCTCCCGGAAGTTCTGCCGATGGCAAAGTCCCGGGAGCTTTAGGGGGAGCGTCCGCTCCAGCTTCGCCAGTGGCGCCGAACTGGCGAGAGGGGTACCGACGGCACCCGCCCTCACCTGTCCTTGTCGCGAGCGAAGCTACGCGATTACTTCTTGGCGGCCGGCTTCTTTGCCGGAGCTGCCTTCTTCACTGCAGACGCCGACTTGGCGGCGGCGGCCTTCATCGGTGCCTTGGCGGCGGGCTTGGCCGCGGCCTTGGCTGCAGGCTTCTTGGCGGCAGGCTTCGCTGCTGCCTTGGCGGCGGGCTTCGCCGCTGCCTTGGCGGCGGGCTTGGCTGCGGCCTTGGCGGCGGGCTTGGCCGCGGCCTTTGCGACCGGCTTCTTGGCGGCGGGTTTCGCCGCTGCCTTCACCGGAGCCTTGGCGGCTGCCTTCGGCGCTGCCTTCTTCACTGCAGGTTTCGCGGCAGCCTTCGGTGCCGCTTTCTTTGCCGGCGCTTTCGCCGCCGGCGCCTTGCTTGTCGTCTTTGCCATGCGATGCCCCTTGCGTTTTGCCGGCGATCGTCAGTGATCCGGCATGCTCATGCATATCTGACTCGCGGCTTTCTAGCCAGCGAAGCATTACACTGAATTTCGCAGATTAAATTTCTGTTACGGCGAAAGCATGCTCGCAATGATCGGCACAAAAGTCCGCGGAGATTCTTCGTAGCTCGCCGCGAACTTCCGCGAGAGAAATTGAAGCCACGCGACTCATGCGATCTTCTGGTCAAGCGCGGGAACTCTTGCAATGGCGGTGCTCGAGCGAGCTCACGCGAAGGGCTGTCGTATCGGCTTGCTTGATAGAGCGACTGCAGAACAACTCAAAACTTAATGCGAGCTTGTAGCTCATATATATTCAGGCCCGATCTAAGTAGCGGGGAAGCAGCATTCGCTGCTGGACAGCGTTCTTCACTGTGCCGCCGACTTTCGTCACTCGGCAAGCCAAACCGTTGGCTTTCCGTCCGCTGCGCGGACCGCTCCGCAACCCTCACTTTGGTAGAGATCGGCCGTTGCGCCGGCTTTCGTCAGTCGCCAATGCTGCAGGATTGAATGGCGCGCGAAGGAATGCCGTGTCTTCCGCCCCGCGCAGCCGCTTTTCCCTTGAAATATAAAGGCTTTCGGGCCGTCACAGCCCGGCCGGCTCTGACACCAACTGCAGCCTTCGCGACGGCTCGGTCCGATGGAGATGGGCGGCAAATGTGTCCCAGGGCGGAGTGACGGCGATTTGCGCGAGGATGCGGCCGATCTCGCCGCGATGATAGCCGCCGTGGATGACGACATGGGTCAGCATTTCCTGGCGCGACATCATCGCCTTGTCACCATCGGTGAAGATGAACGGGACGAGCTCCGCCAGAAGTTGCGGCGTAACCGCATCGAGATAGTCGCGATACCAGCGGTCCATCGCTTCGACATCGGCGCGCAGCGCATCGAGCGACGGCGTGTCCTCGGTGTTGTCGGAAACATGGCCGTGGCGCGTGCCGGAAAGATGCGCGGCGAATATCTTCGACACGACGAGATTGTGATTGAGCAGACGGATCGCTGCGTGGCGCTCGCTTGCGTGCGCTTGCGCAAGGTCTGCGAGACTTTCAAGCAGCTCGGCGTTGGCCCAGGCCTGATAGTCGAAGAGGCTGCGAAGCAGGGAAAGCGCGCACATCGCCGTTGTTCCTTTTTGTGAAAATGTGAGTATCTTGTTTATATTCTCGCGAGGCGGAACAAACATGTCTACTCGCATTGCCAAGCCGCGCATGCGCATGCGCAAGGTGCCGCGCCAGGCGCGTTCACGGGCGACCGTCGAAGCGATCATTGAGGCGGGTGCTCATGTTCTGAGCGAGCTCGGATGGGCAGGCTTCACCACCAACAAAGTGGCCGAGACGGCCGGCGTCAGCATCGGCTCGCTCTATCAATATTTTCCAGACAAGCTGTCGCTGCTCGAAGCGATCCGGCGCCGCCATTTCGATCAGGTGCTGTCGGTGATCGCCGAATCAGCCGAAGGCGGCAAGCCGCTCAGGCGATTCGCGCAGGAGCTGGTGCGCGGCATGATCGAGGCGCACAGCATCCATCCGACGCTGCATCAGGTGCTGCTCGACGAGGCGCCGGGCGATCGCGGCTCACGCGCCGCGCATGCCTCGTTCCAGACCCGCTATCTCGAACACTACACGGCCGCCGTGGCGCAGTACCGCATGCGCCGGAAAGATGTCGAGACGATCGCGCGCGTGCTGTCCTCGGCGGTCGAGGGCGTGATCCACAATGCGGCGCGACGGGACATGCTGGATGCGCCGGAACTGCGCAAGCAACTCGTCGAGCTGATCTGCGCCTATCTTTCCGGCGCGCGGACAGGATAGCCGCGCCTAGCGCAGCACGCGGCAGCGGCCGTTGTAGACCATCCAGCGGTCGAAGCCCGAGACGCAGAATTCGACATTGTCGCCGATCGATGCGAAGCCCTGGCCCTCCTCGATCAGGTACCAGATCGTACGGGCGCGGCCGTCGGACAGGCTGACCGTGGCGCCGCAATAGCGGCGGCCGATCGGCCATTCCTCGCTGGCCGGCAGGTAGCGGTGCTGGTGGATGCGGCTGAAATCGGTGATCGCGACATCCGGCAGATGCGGGACGTGGCGCACCTGATAGGCGAAACGGTTGGTGATCTTGTTCAGCACCCAGGCCTCACCGCAGACGCCGCTGTCCTCGTCGGAATAGACGGCGAGGTCGGCGGCATGCGCCGCCTGGGTGAAGCCAAGCGATGTGCCAAGCGGCGTGCAGAGCGAGATCAGCGCGGCAAGAGCGGAACGAGCGAAGCGAGTCATGGCAGCCTCTCGAGATCGATTGTGCACACTGTGCGGATTCGCTTGGCGGCGGTCAAGCGATTGCGACGGCAATGGTTTCCGAGGCGTGGCCACCGGCATCGGCGGCCGATCCCAGCCGGCGCAGGCCATCCCATCCGCTCGCGCCAACGGGCTGGGTGGAAGCCAAGCCGCGCGGTCAATGCCCTACTCGCCCGCCAGCCAGTCCAGCGTCCAGCGCGACGGCTGCGCGACTGCCGTCACCTTGTGCAGGGCCGGCAGCAGGATCCGCAACTCGCCTTCCAGCGTGAACGGCGGATTGACCACTACCATGCCGCTGCCGTCGAGGCTGGGCTCAGTTGATGCCGGCCGGATCTCGAAGCCGATGTCGAGCAGTTTCGGGATGCCCGTCTCCTTCAGCGCCGCCCTGAACGCCGCGACCGCCTTGCGGTCCTTGATCGGATACCAGAGCGCGTAGATGCCGCCCGGCCAGCGCCGGTGCGCTCTCGACAGCCCGTCGACGATGCGGGAGAACTCCCCTCCCTCCTCGAAGGGCGGATCGACGAGCACGAGGCCCCGCTTCTCCTTCGGCGGCAGATGCGCGCCGAGCGCCAGCCAGCCGTCGAGCTCGATCACCCTTGTCTGGAAATCGCCGGCGAAGACCGCCTTCAGCCGCTCCGCGTCGTGCGGATGCAGTTCGATCGCCGTCAGCCGGTCCTGTTTGCGCAGCAGGTGCCTGGCGATCAGAGGCGAGCCGGGATAGTTCTTCACCCCGCCCTCGGGGTTCAGGGCACGAACGGCCTCGAGATAGGGCGCCAGCAGGGCGGTGACCTTGGCATCCAGATCCGCGTCGACCAGCCGGCCGATGCCGCCCAGCCATTCGCCGGTCTTCTGCGCTTCCACCGACGATAGGTCGTAGCGGCCGATGCCGGCATGGGTGTCGATGACGCGGAAGGCCTTGTCCTTCTGCTTCAGATAGTCGAGCAGACGCGTCAGCACGACATGCTTGACGACATCGGCGAAGTTGCCGGCGTGGTAGGCGTGGCGGTAGTTCATGCCGCCCTCAGTTCGACGAGCCGCCGCGGCCCCAGCGCGGCGGTGGCGGCTGCGAGTTGGGGTTCTGTGGCCTGCCGCCGCGACCGCCGAACGCGAAGGAAAACACCAGCCCGATCAGCCCGACGCCCATCACCGCGTAGCCGACCGGCCGTGCCCGCTCGTCGATGGCGCCGGCTTCTGCGCGCAGCACGAGATCGACCGCCCGGATCGGGATACCCTCGGCATCGCCCGGACCGAAGGTAAAGAGATAGGGGCCGGGGCTGACCGCCTGGAT
>NZ_RZOI01001300.1:0-709 GCF_004022645.1 Mesorhizobium sp. M4A.F.Ca.ET.020.02.1.1
GCATGTAGTTGCGCCCGACATAGAGCAGCGCTGCCTCGTCGCTGCCGTGGCGGATGTCGACGACGCGGCCGAACATCACATTGTGCGTGCCGACCTTGTTCACCGCGCCGATCTCGCAGTCGAAGCTGACGATCGCGTCGAGCAACGCCGGCATGCCGGAGGGCATGGTCTGCCAGCGCGCCGCATCGTAGCGCTCAGCCATGTCGCGGATCGCGCCTGCGAACTTTGCGGCGAGATGCATATGCGACTGGGTCAGCACGTTGACGCAGAAACGCTGGTTGGCGAGAAACATGCCGGTCTGCGCCGAACGTTCATTCATGCACACAAGCAGCGTCGGCGGGTCGTCCGAGACGCTGCACATGGCGGTCGCGGTGAAGCCGCCGCGCCCGGCCGGGCCGTCGGTGGTGACGATGTTGACCGGAGCGCAGACCCGCGCCATGGCCTCACGGAATTCCAGCCTCGCGACTTGTGTTTCCATGGGCGTCTCCATGGCCGGCCTCCCGTCAGTTGGCCTGGGCGGCAAGCGGCGGCAGCCAGGTGTCGCCGGTCCAGCCCTTTTCGTCATAGTCGGCCATGCATTGGTCGACCAGTTCCTCCATCTGTTTCAGCCGGCCGCCGCGCTCGGCGCCCTTCAGCACCTGCAGCCGCACCTCTTCCGGCGCGCCGGCATAGTTGAGCTCGTAGAGCGCGTGCCGGCCGCCGAACTCGG
>NZ_RZOI01001301.1:0-702 GCF_004022645.1 Mesorhizobium sp. M4A.F.Ca.ET.020.02.1.1
GTCTACGACCAGATGCCGGAGCCGCGCTACGTCATCTCCATGGGCTCCTGCGCCAATGGCGGCGGCTACTACCACTATTCCTATTCGGTGGTGCGCGGCTGCGACCGTGTCGTGCCCGTCGACATCTATGTGCCCGGCTGCCCGCCGAGCGCGGAAGCGCTGCTTTACGGCATTCTTCTGCTGCAGAAGAAGATCCGCCGCACCGGCACGATCGAGCGGTGAACCAATGAGCCAGAAGCTGAATGAACTCTCGACCTATCTGGGCGAGAAGATGACCGACCGGATTGGCGAAGCGGTGCTGGCCTATGGCGAACTCACCGTCTCCGTGGAGCCGATCAACCTGATCGAGGTGGCGACCTTCCTGCGCGATGATCAGCGCTGCCAGTTCATCTCGATCATCGACGTCTGCGGCGCTGACTATCCGTCGCGAGCCAAGCGCTTCGATGTCGTCTATCACCTGCTGTCGCCGAAGCAGAATGTGCGCATCCGCCTCAAGGTCCAGGCCGACGAGGAGACGCTGGTTCCCTCGCTCACCGCCGTCTATCCTGGCGCCGACTGGTTCGAGCGCGAGACCTACGACCTCTATGGCGTGCTGTTTTCGGGCCATCCCGACCTGCGGCGCATCCTCACCGACTACGGTTTCGAAGGCCATCCGCTTCGCAAGGATTTCCCGCTCACAGGCTTCGTCGAGGTGCGTTACGA
>NZ_RZOI01001302.1:0-700 GCF_004022645.1 Mesorhizobium sp. M4A.F.Ca.ET.020.02.1.1
CCGCTCGCGCCCGCAGAACAGGAAGAGGCGCTGGTGCCGGACACAGTGACGCCCGATCAAGCCGAGCCGGTCGAGGAGACGGAGAGGGCGGCGCCAGTGAAGCCGGCAACCGAGCCGGCGCCTGAGCAGGTCACCGAAGTAGCGGAACCGACCGTCGAACAGCCGGCAGAGGCCGACGCGGCCGAACCGGCGGCGCCGACGGTCGCCGCGCTGAGCGCTCAACAGCCGCTCGACGAAGTGGTTCCGGACGTCGTCGAGACGGTGGCACCGGACGTCGTCATTCCCTTGCCGCAGCCGAAACCGGTCGATGCGCCGGCGGAATCCAAGGTCATGAAACCGGTCGAGGCCAAGGCGAAGAAGCCCGTCGACAAGCCGAAGCAACGGCCGAAGAAGGAAAAGCCGGCGCCGGCCAAGACCGCCATGGCGGCCAGCGCCGACGCCAGGCCGGCCGCGCGCGCGGCGGCGCCAAAATCCGCCGAGGGAGCATCGCGTTCCAGCGCCAGCCCGGCGCGCTGGAATTCCAGCCTGGCGGCTTGGATCAGGCGGCATACGCGCTATCCGAGCGCGGCACGGTCGCGGCGGGCCGAAGGCAGCCCAAACGTGACCTTCACGGTCGATTCTTCCGGCCGGGTGGTCTCGGCCCGGCTGGCGCGGTCCTCCGGTGACGCCGACCTCGACCGCGCGGCACTCGGCGCCTTGC
>NZ_RZOI01001303.1:0-699 GCF_004022645.1 Mesorhizobium sp. M4A.F.Ca.ET.020.02.1.1
CCGAAGACATCGACCTCGGCAACGTTGGGATCGCGAACGGCGAGGCGGTGGTGGCGGTGCTGGGCAGCGGCAACCGCGACGATGCGGTGTTCGCGGACGGTGACCGGCTGGACCTCACCCGCTCGCCGGCCTTGTCGTTGACCTTCGGCACCGGCCTGCATGTCTGCCTCGGCCAGCATGTCGCCCGCATCGAGATCGCGGCGATGCTCGAGGCGTTGTTCACCCGCGCTCCCGGCTGGCGGCTTGATGCCGCCGGCGCCAGGCGCCGCCCGTCGCTGTCGTTTCACGGGATGAGTACCGCGCCGCTTGTCCTCGCTTGAGAGGATCGCGCGCCGGGCCACCAATCCTCAGTCAAGGAAAAGCGGCCGCGTCTGCGCAAGGATCGCCGGATCGAGCGAGCGGACGATCTCCGCCACCTTGGCCCGCAGGACCTCGATCGCCGCGTCGTCGAGCGGATCAAGAATGTCATTCTGATCCCTCGTCGCGATATACTCTTCCAGCGAGGGCGCCTCGCTCGCCGGCGTGAAGCCTCCGCCGCGGGCGTGCTTGCTCAGCAATTCCTGCCGCGACTTCACCGCATAGTGGCGGATCCAGCCGAGCTTCCATTCCATCGGCATGGCGGCTTGATGCCTGTCGAGCGTCATGCCGTCGACCAGCGTCCTGCGCTGCCCGTTCGGGAAGCCGTGCGGAGCCCGACGC
>NZ_RZOI01001304.1:0-698 GCF_004022645.1 Mesorhizobium sp. M4A.F.Ca.ET.020.02.1.1
GTTCTATGTCATGTTGGCCGCCGCGCTTTTATGCGCGCTCGTGGCGAGTTCGACGGTCGGGACCTACATCCTGTCGATTTCCGCCATTGCCTTGACGGGAGTGGTGCTGATCCAGAACTATCGCGACACCTCGGCCATACAGGCCAAGCTCAACGAAATCATCGTGGCGCTGGATGCCGCGAGAAACGACGTTGTCGGTCTTGAGCACGGCTCGCGGGAAGAGATCACCGCCGAACTCGAAAGCATCGAGAAAAGGGCAGGCCGCACCGCCAAAAGCAGGTCGGGCACAGCCTAGCGGCGCGTGCACGGCCATGCCTGAAAGCCGCCGGACTTTCGCCAGCGCGGCGGGCGTCCGGAGAAATCGCTGCTGGCCGTCATAGTTCTCGTCACCTTCCGTCGCGCGCAGGCCGATTTGCGCGCTTGCCCATCAGCCATTCCTGCCTTGCCTCATGATTTGCTTAAGTCATTGTTTTGATGCATGAAACTTTCCAGATACTATGCTTCATCCAACGGCGGAGCCAGAACATGCCACCGGGCAACATGCTCGGCTGCCCCATTGCCCTCATGGCTTCCAGCCACTTGTCGAACGCGATTCCGCGATTCTGCCGGTTCGCGGCCGGCCGTGGGGTGCCTGCTCCCCAGGGGCGGCGTCGCCAGCACGAAATGGCGGCGCCGGTTTTGCCGTCTCTGTCCCGGAA
>NZ_RZOI01001305.1:0-698 GCF_004022645.1 Mesorhizobium sp. M4A.F.Ca.ET.020.02.1.1
GCATCGAACAATCCGCCGCGCTGTTCCGCTGACAAAGCGCGCAGGCGGCTCGCGATATCCTTGCGGTCCTGCTCCGAGTTCGCGGTGTCATAGGCACGGATGAGGGCTACGAGTTCGGCCATCATCGGACGCGAGCCGCCGGCGGATGAGGCCAGCTCGATATCCCGCGCCAATGTCTCCGCCTCGCTCCGCTCCCGGTCGGCATGGGCGCGATGGAGGCGCTCGACCATCCTATTTATGTCGGCGAGCGGCGCCGGCTCGTTCGCACGCGGGGCGCCGGCGACGACCTTGCCGAATGCAGCGGCCGCTGCCCTGAGACCCGAAAACAACCTTCCATTGCCCATCCACTCAACCCCCCTTGAGCCGCAAAAGCTTTATGAAGACGACGTCCGTGCGCGCTGAAATGACGGCCACATCGTCCAGCGCAATCATTTGCTTGCCGCCGACGACGACCATGAAGGCGTTGCGCGAGAAGGCCTCGATCGCCGCCGCCACCGCCAAGTCCGGGTTCGTCTTCTTGAGCGGTCCGGTGTTTGGCGCATAGAGCAGCGTCTCTATCGCTGCGTCGTTGCGCGAGGCGTGCAACCTGTCATGCTCCAGCAGCACGGCACGCCGTCCTTCCAGTCCAGGACGAAGCTCTGGACCGGTTTGCGGGCGCCGATCTGGTCGTACATGACGATGCGGCTCATCTGACCCTC
>NZ_RZOI01001306.1:0-696 GCF_004022645.1 Mesorhizobium sp. M4A.F.Ca.ET.020.02.1.1
GGCGAAATGATAGAATCTATCAGGCCAGTCCGAAAATCCGGCGCCGGGCTTCCGATTCGCCCTTGACGCCGCCGCCTGAAATGGAATAAATATTTCACGAACTGGGTATTTTGGTTCTTTCGTTCCGGAACATCTGTTTCAAACAGAGGACTTGGCGTTCCATCATGCAAAGGGCGCCCTCCGGAACCGGAATAGAAAGCGGGAGAGATTCCTCGGGAGATCGGGGATTCCGGGCAAAAGATCGGTGCAGCCGGACACCAATGTGGAGGAGAAATACAATGAAGAAACTGCTTTTGGGCGTCGCACTGTCGGCGCTTATGAGTTCGTCCGCCTTCGCCGCCAAGATCGGCGTTTCGATGGCGCTTTTCGACGACAACTTCCTGACCGTTCTGCGCAACGGCATGATCGCGCAGGCCAAGGGCATGAGCGGTGTCGAACTGCAGGTCGAAGACGCGCAGAACGACGTCGCCAAGCAGCTTGACCAGATCAAGAACTTCGCCGCCTCGGGCGTCGACGCCATCATCGTCAACCCGGTCGATACCTCGGCCACCCAGGCGATGTCGGACGCGGCTGCCGCGGCCAAGATCCCGCTGGTCTATGTCAACCGCGAGCCGGTCAACGTCGATACGCTGCCGGACAACCAAGCCTTCGTCGCCTCGAACGAGGCTGAATCCGGCACGTTGGAAACCCAGGAAG
>NZ_RZOI01001307.1:0-694 GCF_004022645.1 Mesorhizobium sp. M4A.F.Ca.ET.020.02.1.1
GGCTATGGCCGCGTCCGTCTCAAGATGAAGATGCTTCTGGCGTGAGTTGACGCCTGAGAATTCGACGACCGCATCCGCCTCGGCAAAGGCCTTCTCGACATCGCCGGTGTTGAACGGATGGTCCATCTCGAAGGCAACGTTGTTCTTGACATCGCCGTGGATCTTCGGCGCGCCGTTCTCCATCGCCGAGAAGGGATCGAGCACGGCGGGCAGGATCTCGTATTCGACCTCGATCAGTTCCAGCGCGCGTTCGGCGATGTAGATGTCCTCCGCCGCCACCGCCGCAATCCAGTCGCCGACGTAGCGAGCCTTGTCCGAGAGGATGTATTGATCCTGTCTTTCCCCCGAGAAAGCGAATTCCGGAAGCGCTTCGGCCATTGTCGAGCGCGAGAATTTCTGATCCGGACAGTCCTTGTGGGTCAGCACGCAGACGACGCCGGGAAGGGCCTGGGCTTTCGACACGTCGATGGCCTTGACCAGGGCGTGCGCGTGGGGGCTGCGCAGCAGCCTGCCTTCCAGCATGCCGGCAATGACCAGGTCTTCCGTATATTTGGCCTCGCCGGTCACCTTGCCGGCAATGTCGGGCTTCGGCAGTCGCTTGCCGACGTAGGAGAGTTCTTCGCTCATGCCGCTACCTCGCGCGCGGCGACGATCTTCTGCGCCGCATCGAGCACCGCGTCGACTATCTTAACAT
>NZ_RZOI01001308.1:0-690 GCF_004022645.1 Mesorhizobium sp. M4A.F.Ca.ET.020.02.1.1
GTCGACAGCGTCTTCAAGGAGATTGCCTCAGCGGCGGCGAGCGGGGCCGAGACGAACATCCCCGGCTTCGGAAAATTCAAGGTGAAGGCGACGCCGGCCCGTGAAGGCCGCAATCCGGCCACCGGGGGAACGATCAAGATCGCGGCCTCGAAGAAACTGGCCTTCGCGCCGGCGAAGGCCGTAAAGGACGCGCTCAACGGCTGAGGCCGGCAAGCGCGTCCGAGGCGCGACGCCGCCTAGAAGAGCGGTTCGCTGCTGAAGAGGCCTTCCTGCTCGACCCAGATCGCCTCGCGCTCGGCCAGCGCCATCGCGAGCTCCTCTTTGATCCAGCGCCGCTCGTTGGCGTCGACGGCGTTCCGCAGCTCGGCCCGAAGCTCTTCAATGTGTTGATCGATCGACATCGTCATCTCCTTGATGTTTGTGAAGGACGACGCCGGCGGCGATGGCGGGCCGGAGGGGTCAAGGATCGCGCAGCGACCGCCGGAGGCGGCGAGTGGGGGAGCCGAAATGCGCAAGCATTTTGGGGGGACCGCTCGTCCTTGAGGCCTTCGGGTCGACATGGCACCATCGGACGACCTGAGCAGACTTCCCGCTCCCGGTTGTGCGCCCGGGAAGCGAGAAGCAGGCGCGGTACCGTCCCGTGTAAGGCGACAACGTGACCACTGTGACAGGTCAGCGTTGTGACGACCT
>NZ_RZOI01001309.1:0-689 GCF_004022645.1 Mesorhizobium sp. M4A.F.Ca.ET.020.02.1.1
GTGAAGCCGAGCGCCGCGAGCCGGCGGGCTGTCTCAAACGCGATGCGGCCGTTGCCGCCGGTGACGAGGGCGACCTTGCCGGAGTGATCTGTCGTGCCGGTCATGTTGTTCTCTCAAGCTCTTCGCAATCAGAATGCGACATTCCCTCTGCCGCGCCCAGTCGATTTGCTGGAATAGAATCCTTTCGTTGCACGATGCGGCACAGGAATGGACCCGCCAGTTCCCTTTGGGCGGCCCGGAACACCGCAGCCAGCAACGGCCCTCCCCGACACAATCCAGAAACAAGATTCAACAGTCGGGAAAAACTCGCGAAAAGACCGGGTGGCATAACCCGTTCCCGAAGCAGCCGAGTGCGGCGACAACCCGATCTTCGAAAAAGGAAATGCCGATTTTGAAAAAGAGCCTCCTCTCCGTTCTCGGCCTGGCCGTCGCGCTCGCTTTCGCGGTGCCGGCACTCGGCACCACCGAAGCCAGCGCCGCTGCGACCACGGCTGCCGCAACCACCACGACCGCTGCTCCGGCCGCGGCCACCGCGACGGCGAAGCCCGCAGCCAAGGTCGCTCATCACAAGAAGCACAAGAAGCACCACAAGCATCACGCCCGCAAGCATCACCTGAAGAAGCACCGCAAGCATCACGTCAAGAAGCATCACGTGAAGAAGCACGTCGCCAAGAAGGCGGCCTAAGTCC
>NZ_RZOI01000130.1:0-10763 GCF_004022645.1 Mesorhizobium sp. M4A.F.Ca.ET.020.02.1.1
CACGACGGTGCTCAAATACGCGGCCAAGGCCGATGTCGGCGGCAAGATCGCCCAGCTCGGCAGCCGCCTGATCGAATCGACGTCGAAGAAGCTCGCCGGGCAGTTCTTCTCGACGTTCGGCGAGAAGGTCGGCGGCTGACCCTCGCGCCGAGGGATCACTCGAACACGATCGAGGGCACCGCGGCTTCCGCCGCGCCACGCTCCTCGTTGACCCTGTCCCAGACCTTTGCCGCAATGTCGCGGTAGATCTTCGCCTCGGCGCCTTCCGGCTTCGAGACCACCACCGGCGCGCCGGCATCCGAGCTTTCGCGAATGCCCATTTCCAGCGGCACCTCGCCGAGGAAGGTGACGCTCAGCCGCTCGGCTTCGCGCCGCGCCCCGCCATGGCCGAAGATGTCGTAGCGCTTGCCGGTGTCGGGGGCGAGGAAGTAGCTCATGTTCTCGACGATGCCGAGCAGCGGCACGTTGACCTTCCTGAACATGTTGAGACCCTTGCGGGCGTCGATCAAAGCGAGGTCCTGCGGCGTCGAGACGATGACGGCGCCGGCGAGCGGCACCTGCTGCGCCATGGTGAGCTGGGCGTCGCCGGTACCGGGCGGCATGTCGACGACCAGCACGTCAAGCGGGCCCCATTCGACCTCGCGCAGCATCTGCGTCAGCGCCGACATCACCATCGGGCCGCGCCAGATCATGGGCGTCTCCTCATCGACGAGGAAGCCCATCGACATCACCTTCAGGCCGTAATTCTGCATCGGCTTCAGGATCTTGCCGTCGACGGTCTGCGGCCGGCCATGGATGTTGAGCAGCCTCGGCATGGACGGCCCATAAATATCGGCATCGAGAACGCCGACCTTCAGGCCGTTGGCGGCAAGCCCAAGCGCCAGGTTGACCGCGGTCGTCGACTTGCCGACGCCGCCCTTGCCGGAGGCCACCGCGATGATCGCCTCGATGCCGGGCACGCCGCGCTTGCCGTGGCTGTGCGATGCCGGCACCTGCGGCACGGGGCGCTGCGGCGCGGCAGCCGGCGCCGGCCTCGGCGCGGGGCGCGGCGGCACCGGCGCTTCCATGCCGCCGCCCTTCCTCTCCGCCGTCAGCGCCACGACGGCGCCGGCGACGCCCGGAATGCCCTTGACCACGCGCTCGGCGGCGGCGCGCAGCGGCTCCATCTCCTGGGCGCGGGCGGCGGGCACGGTGATCGAGAAGAACACCTTCGAATCGGCAATAAAAATCTCCGAGACCAGGCCGAGGTCGACGATGTTGCCGGTGAAATCCGGCCCGTTGACCGTTTTCAGGCGCTCGATGACGGTTTCCTTGGTGACGGCCATGGTGTTTCCTCGGGGTTTTGGCGATGCAGATAGTGCAGTTTCCGGCAAGAACCAAGCCGTGGAGCAAAGGCTTGCGCGCGTGCCACGGAAAACGACCGATGGAGTCGGGTTTGCCCGACGCTGTTTTTGACCGATCCTCACTGCTTGCCCATGGCCGATCGATCAACGGGCCCTATCTCGGATGCCATGAGCGGCGACACAACAAATCCGGGAAGGAGACTGTCATGCTCGCAAACAGCAATGCCGCGGCCAATCTGGCGGTGAAAGATTTGACGAGAGCCAAGACCTTCTATGAGGGAACGCTTGGTCTCAAGCAGGTGGACGACATGGGTGGCGAACTGGTCGTCTACAAAAGCGGCGACACGGTCATCAACGTCTATCATTCGGAATTCGCCGGAACCAACAAGGCAACGGCTGTGACCTGGAGCGTTGGCGATGAGATCGATCCCGTCGTCAAGTCGCTGAAATCGAAGGGCGTCGCCTTCGAGCACTATGAGATGCCCGGCCTGTCGCTGGAGGGCGACATCCATGTCGGCGACGGCATGAAGGTCGCCTGGTTCAAGGATCCGGACGGCAACATCTTGTGCCTCGCGGGCGAGTAAGGGTCCGAGGCGCGATCCAGTTCGTGGTGCCGCGGCAGCGTCGTCTGGCGCAACCGCTTTGCTACGGATAGCCTGCGCCGATGATCGACAAGCTGGAATTCTTCATCGCGCTCGCCAGGGAGGAGCATTTCGGCCGGGCGGCGGAAGTGTGCGGCGTCACCCAGCCGACGCTCTCGGCGGGGATCAAGCAGCTTGAGGAGCAGCTCGGCGTCATGCTGGTGCTGCGCGGCTCGCGCTTCCAGGGCCTGACCCCGGAAGGCAAGCAGGTGCTGGTTTGGGCGCGCCGCATCGTCGGCGACAGCCGCACCATGCGCGAGGAGATGCGGGCGGCCCGCCACGGCCTGTCCGGCCGCATCCGCATAGCGGCGGTTCCGACGGCGCTGGCCATGGTGGCGCGGCTGACGACGCCATTTCGCGAAAAGCATCCCGGCGTCACCTTCTCGATCTTGTCGCGCACCTCGATCGAGGTGCTGACGCTGCTCGGCAATTTCGACGTCGATGCCGGCATCACCTATCTCGACAACGAGCCGCTCGGACGCGTGGTGAGCGTGCCGCTCTATGACGAGCGCTATCAGCTGATCACCGCGGTCGGAAATCCCTTTTCCGACCGCGACAAAGTGACGTGGGCGGAGATCAGCCAGTTGCCGCTTTGCCTGCTGACGCCCGACATGCAGAACCGCCGCATCATCGACCAGCATCTGGCCGAGGCCGGGGTGCAGGTGCGGCCGACGCTGGAATCGAATTCGATGATCGTGCTGTTTTCGCACATCCGGACCGGCAAATGGTCGTCGATCATGCCGCTCAACCTCGCGGAAACATTCGGCTTTTCCGAGCCGATCCGGGCCATTCCGATCGTCGAGCCGGACGCCAGCCACACGGTCGGTCTGGTGGCGGCACCTGGCGAGCCGCACACGCCTTTGGTGCAGGCGCTGCTGGACGAGGCGATGACGCTGGCGGACGATTTCCGCGCCCATCGCTAGGATAGACAGTGCAGGTCGAGCGCGCTTGATAGAAATTTTCTATCAAGCAACGGGACAGCTTTATTGATTTCGGAGGTTTCCTCTGATTTCGTAAGGACTTAGCGATATTGCGCCGAGTGCGTGTCGTTGTCCCAAAACCGCTCTATATCTTGGGCGACACACATCGGGTCGCCACGACCAGGGAGGGCGCTGCATGCCAATGCAGCCTGCAAGTACCGAGATCGCGTCGCGCACCGCGGCGATCATCGAGGAATTGAAGGACCTCGAAGGTCCGCTGCTGCCGATCCTGCACGAGATCCAGGAAGAATTCGGCCATGTGCCGCAGGCAGCGCTGCCGGTCATCGCCGACGGGCTGAACCTGTCCAGGGCCGAAGTGCACGGCGTCGTCACCTTCTACCATGATTTCCGCGCCCGCCCTGCCGGCCGGCATGTGCTCAAGCTCTGTCAGGCGGAAGCCTGCCAGTCGATGGGGTCGGATGCGGTCGCCGCCAAGGTCAAGCAGTTGCTCGGCATCGGTTTCCACGAGACCACCCGCGACGGATCGGTTACACTGGAGCCGGTCTATTGCCTCGGGCTTTGCGCCTGTTCGCCGTCGGCGATGCTGGACGGCGAGGTGATCGGGCGGCTCGATGACGAGAAGATCGAAGAGATCGTCGCGGAGGTGCGCTCATGATCCCCCGCATCTACGTTCCCGCCGATTCCGGCGCGCTGGCGCTCGGCGCCGAGAAGGTCGCCAAGGCGATCGAGAAGGAATTGGCCGAACGCGGCGTAGAGGCCAAGATCGTGCGCAACGGTTCGCGCGGCGCCTATTTCCTGGAACCTATGGTCGAGGTTGCGACCGCCGAGGGTCGCGTCGCCTACGGGCCAGTCAAGCCTTCCGACGTCAAGAGCCTGTTCGACAGCGGCTTCCTCAAGGGCGCGCCCCACAAGCGCTGGTTGGGCGCGCCGGACAAGATCCCGTTCCTGGCCAAGCAGACGCGGCTGACTTTCGCGCGCTGCGGCGTCATCGACCCGCTGTCGTTCGACAATTACAAGGCGCATGGCGGGCTGAAGGGCCTGCAGAACGCGGTCGCCATGGCGCCGGCCGACATCGTCAAGCAGGTCACCGAATCCGGCCTGCGCGGCCGCGGCGGCGCCGGTTTCCCGACCGGCATCAAGTGGAAGACGGTGCTGGATACGGCATCCGAGCGCAAATACATCGTCTGCAATGCCGACGAGGGCGACAGCGCCACCTTCGCCGACCGCATGATCATGGAGGGCGATCCCTTCGTGCTGATCGAGGGCATGGCGATCGCCGGCATCGCCACCGGCGCGACCAAGGGCTTTGTCTACATCCGCTCGGAATATCCGCATGCGGTGGCGACGATGAACAAGGCTGTCGAGATTGCCCGCAAGCACGGCGTGCTCGGCGTCAATGTGCTGGGCTCGCCCAACGCCTTCGACATGGAAATCCGCGTCGGCGCCGGCGCCTATGTCTGCGGCGAGGAGACCTCGCTTCTGAACAGCCTCGAAGGCAAGCGCGGCGTGGTGCGCGCCAAGCCGCCGCTGCCGGCCATCCAGGGCCTGTTCGGCAAGCCGACAGTGATCAACAACGTGATCAGCCTAGCCTCGGTGCCGATCATCATGGACAAGGGTGCCGCCTTCTACAAGGATTTCGGCATGGGCCGCTCGCGCGGCACGATCCCGATCCAGATTGCCGGCAACGTCAAGCATGGCGGCCTGTTCGAGACGGCCTTCGGCCTGACGCTGGGCGAGATCGTCGACGAGATCGGCGGCGGCACGGCTTCCGGGCGTCCGGTGAAGGCGGTGCAGGTCGGCGGTCCGCTTGGCGCCTATTTCCCGCGCGCGCTGTTCGACACGCCGTTCGACTATGAGGCCTTCGCCGCCAAGGACGGGCTGATCGGCCATGCCGGCCTCACCGTGTTCGACGACACCGCCGACATGCTGAAGCAGGCGCGATTCGCCATGGAGTTCTGCGCCATCGAGAGCTGCGGCAAGTGTACGCCGTGCCGCATCGGATCGACGCGCGGAGTGGAGGTTCTCGACAAGGTCGCCTCCGGCATCGAGGCGGAGAAGAACCTCGCACTGGTCACCGACCTCTGCAACACGATGAAGTTCGGATCGCTGTGCGCGCTGGGCGGCTTCACGCCCTACCCGGTGATGAGCTCGATCACGCATTTCCCCGAGGATTTCAAGCCGGCGCCTACGCGCGTGGCGGCTGAATAGGAGCTGGCAGATGAACATCAAGGCCGACTTCCCATCGCTCATCGAAGAGATCGACTACGGGACCCCGGAATCGAAGGCTGAGAAGCGGATCACGCTGACCGTCGACGGCCGCAGCATCAGCGTGCCGGAAGGCACCTCGATCATGCGCGCGGCGATGGAGGGCGGGGTCGAGATCCCTAAGCTCTGCGCCACCGACATGCTGGATTCGTTCGGCTCCTGCCGCGTCTGCCTGGTCGAGATCGAAGGGCGCGGCGGCACGCCGGCCTCCTGCACGACGCCGGTCGGTGAAGGCATGGTGGTGCGCACGCAGTCGGAGCGGCTCGACGCCATCCGCCGCGGCGTCATGGAGCTCTACGTCTCCGACCATCCCACCGGCTGGAACGAGCAGGCCGGCACCGGCGCCAGCGAGTTCGACGTGGTGGCGAAGTCGGTCGGCCTCTCCGAGAACCGCTACGGCGTCGAAGGCCGCAACCACGTCAAGGAAGAAGGCGGCATCGCGCCCGGCCACGGCTCGCTGGCCGTAGACTATATCGCCCGCGACGAATCCAACCCGTATTTCACCTACGATCCGGCGCAGTGCATCGTCTGCTCGCGCTGCGTGCGCGCCTGCGAGGAAGTGCAGGGCACCTTCGCGCTGACCATCGAGGGCCGCGGTTTCGAATCGCGCATGGTCGCCGGCATGAGCGAGGATTTCATCACCTCCGAATGCGTGTCCTGCGGCGCCTGCGTGCAGGCCTGCCCGACCGATGCGCTGCGCGAGAAGACCGTGCTCGAGAAGGGCATGCCGGAGCGCTCGGCCGTCACCACTTGCGCCTATTGCGGCGTCGGCTGCTCGTTCAAGGCCGAGGTGAAGGGCGACGAGGTGATCCGCATGCTGCCCTACAAGGATGGCAAGGCGAACCACGGACACTCCTGCGTGAAGGGCCGTTTCGCCTATGGCTACGCCACCCACAAGGACCGCATCCTGTCGCCGATGATCCGCGAAAAGATCTCGGATCCCTGGCGCGAGGTGAGCTGGGAAGAGGCGATCGCCCATACGGCCAAGGAATTCCGCCGTATCCAGTACCAGTACGGACGAACCGCGATCGGCGGCATCACTTCCTCGCGCTGCACCAACGAAGAGACCTACCTCGTCCAAAAACTGGTGCGCCAGGGCTTCCGCAACAACAATGTCGACACCTGCGCCCGCGTCTGCCATTCGCCGACCGGCTACGGGCTCGGCCAGACCTACGGCACCTCGGCCGGCACGCAGGATTTCGACTCGGTCGAATTCACCGACGTCGCCGTCATCATCGGGGCCAATCCGGTTTCCGCCCATCCGGTGTTCGCCTCGCGGCTGAAGAAGCGGCTGCGCCAGGGCGCCAAGCTGATCGTGCTCGATCCGCGCCGCACCGAGATGGTCAAGTCGGCGCATATCGAAGCGGACTATCACCTGCCGCTGAAGCCCGGCACCAACGTTGCCGTGCTGACGGCGCTGGCGCATGTGATCGTCACCGAGGGCCTGTTCGACGAAGCCTTCATCCGCGAGCGCTGCGACTGGGCGGAGTTCCAGGACTGGGCGTCCTTCGTCGCCCTGCCCGAAAACAGCCCCGAGACTGTCGGCAAACTGTCCGGCGTCGACCCTGAGCTGATCCGGGGTGCTGCGCGCCTCTATGCCAAGGGCGGCAACGGCGCGATCTACTACGGCCTCGGCGTCACCGAACACAGCCAGGGATCGACCACAGTGATGGCGATCGCCAACCTCGCCATGGCCACCGGCAATATCGGCCGGCCGGGCGTCGGCGTGAACCCGCTGCGCGGCCAGAACAACGTGCAGGGCTCCTGCGACATGGGTTCTTTCCCGCACGAGCTGCCCGGCTATCGCCACATCTCCGGCGAAGCGGTGCGCGACATCTACGAGAGCCTGTGGGGCGTGAAGCTGGACGACGAGCCGGGTCTGCGCATCCCCAACATGCTGGACGCCGCCGTCGACGGCTCCTTCAAGGGCATCTACATCCAGGGCGAGGACATCCTGCAGTCCGATCCCGACACCAAGCATGTCGCAGCCGGGCTCGCCGCGATGGAATGCGTCGTCGTGCACGATCTCTTCCTCAACGAGACGGCGAACTACGCGCATGTCTTCCTGCCGGGCTCGACCTTCCTCGAGAAGGACGGCACCTTCACCAACGCCGAGCGCCGCATCAACATGGTGCGCAAGGTTCTGGAGCCGAAGGCGCGCTATGCCGACTGGGAAGCGACGCAGGAGCTCGCCCGCGCGATCGGGCTCGACTGGAACTACCAGCATCCTTCCGAGATCATGGACGAGATCGCCAAGACGACGCCGAGCTTCGCCAACGTCTCCTTTGAGTTGCTCGACCGTGTCGGATCGGTGCAGTGGCCCTGCAACGAGAAGGCGCCGCTCGGCACGCCGATCATGCATGTCGACGGCTTCGTGCGCGGCAAGGGCAAGTTCATCCGCACCGAATATGTGGCGACGGACGAGCGGACGGGCCCGCGCTACCCGCTGCTTCTGACCACCGGGCGGATCCTGTCGCAATACAATGTCGGCGCGCAGACCAGGCGCACCGAAAACGTCGCGTGGCATGCCGAGGACCGGCTGGAGATCCATCCGCACGACGCCGAGAACCGCGGCATCCGCGACGGCGACTGGGTGCGGCTGGCGAGCCGTTCCGGCGAGACCACGCTGCGCGCGCTGATCACCGACCGCGTCTCGCCGGGCGTCGTCTACACGACCTTCCATCATCCGGACACCCAGGCCAACGTGATCACCACCGACTTCTCCGACTGGGCGACCAACTGTCCGGAGTACAAGGTTACCGCGGTGCAGGTGGCGCCCTCAAACGGCCCGACCGACTGGCAGAAGGACTACAACGAGCAGGCCAAGCAGAGCCGCCGCATCGCCCCGCTGGAAGCGGCGGAGTAGTCTTCGCCGGAGCTTTTATCGGCCCCGTCATTCCAGCCCTCTCCATTAAGAAGAGGATTTCGATCACTACTACGGGAGGAGTTTTTTGGTGACCAGCAAAGAAGCTCACAACAAACTCCTCGAACTGTGCAGCCGGCAAAGCAACGAACTCAACGACTACCTTATTGAAATTCAAAGCCAAGTAACAAGTGCCGAATTTTCGAGCCTCCGCCTTATGGTTGGATTAATATTAGGCAATGGCTTTATGCCGGCGTTTGAAGAAATTGGGCAGAAGTTCCCGGAGTTGAAGTCTGGTTGGATGAGATAGTGACAAGCCGACCCGCTATAACCCAAATCTCTCGTCTCGCGCGTCGCGCCGGCGGCACTGCGGCTGCGAACCGGATGGTGCCGGAGGAGACACCGGTGGCATTCTCCTATGCCGGCACCACGCATGCGGTGATGATGGCGAGCCCCGCCGATTTCGAAGATTTCGCGCTCGGCTTCTCGCTGACCGAGGGCATCATTGCCGACCCGGCAGAGATCGAGGCGATCGAGGTCGAGGATCTCGGCGCCGGCATCGACATCCAGATCCGGCTGAAGGACAAGGCCAACACGCGCTTCCAGGCGCGGCGTCGCAGGCTTGCCGGACCGGTCGGCTGCGGCTTGTGCGGCATCGAATCGATCGAGGAAGCGATGCGCTCGGTCGACGCGGTCGGTTCGTCGAAGCTTACGCTTGAGGCCGAGGACATCACCCGCTCGGTCAAGCGCCTGTCGAAGGTGCAGCCGTTGCATACCGAGACCGGCGCGGTGCACGCCGCCGGCTTCTACGTGCCGGGCAAGGGCATCGTCATGGCGCGCGAGGATGTCGGCCGTCACAACGCACTGGACAAGCTGGCCGGCGCGCTGGCCAGGGCCGGCATCGACGGTTCGACGGGCGCCGTCGTCGTGACCTCGCGGGTCTCGGTGGAGATGGTGCAGAAGACGGCGGCAATCGGTGCGGCCATCATCATCGCCGTTTCGGCGCCGACGGCACTTGCCATCCGCACGGCCGAGGCTGCCGGGATGACGCTGGTGGCGCTGGTGCGCGGCGAGGATTTCGATATTTTCACCCACCCAGACCGGGTGATTTGCGGAGTTGCCAAGCATGTCGCATGACGAAGATCACATCACCAGCACCAGGGAAAAGCTGGTTCGGATGGCCAACCAGATCGCAACCTTCTTCGATTCCAAGCCGCGCGAGGAAGGCATCACCGGCGTCGCCGAGCACATCAACAAGTTCTGGGAGCCGAGAATGCGGCGGCAGTTGTTCGAGATGCTTGACGGCGGCACCGAGCATTTCAACGATCTGGTGGTGGCGGCCTCGGCAAAGATCAAGCGGCCCAAGACGTCCGAACAGGCCGACACGAGCATCGGTTACACCGGGCCCGCGCAGGCCGGGAATGCAGCTTTGCACAAGTAACGCGGCCGTCGCTCCCGTTCACCAAAGGCCTTATATTTTAGCTCTCTAAAGTTTGTCTGCCGCTAGCGGCGTGGCTCTGCTATGGTCGACGAAAGAAATCGTCTGGCCGGCGGGGTGTTGCGTGAGGCCGATCGAGACCCGGTACGCCCGTAGCGGCGATGTGCGGATCGCCTATCAGGTGGTCGGCCAGGGCTCGTTCGATCTCGTCTTCGTGCCGGGCTTCATCTCCAACCTCGACCTGCAGTGGGAGGATGAGGGCTACAGCCGTCTGCTGAAACGGCTTTCGGCCTTCTCGCGGCTGATCCTGTTCGACAAGCGCGGCACCGGCCTCTCCGACCGCGTCGACAGCCGCCACCTGCCCAGCCTGGAAACCCGCATGGACGACGTGCGCGCGGTGATGGATGCCGCCGGCAGCGGCCGCGCGGCGATCCTCGGCGCCTCGGAAGGAGCGCCGATGGCGATGCTGTTCGCGGCCACCCATCCTGAGCGGACACGGTCGCTGGTGCTTTATGGCGGCTATGCGAATTTCCACAGATGGGTGATGCCGCCGGAGCGTCTCGAGGCCTTCATCGCGACGACGGAAACGGCGTGGGGGACCGGCGCCACGCTGCCCAATTTCGCGCCGGGCCGGGTCGACGACCCGCATTTTTCGCAATGGTGGGCGCGGTTCGAGCGGCTGTCGGCGAGCCCGACGGCGGCGGCAGCGCTGGCGCGCATGAATGCCGGCGTCGACGTGCGCGGCATCCTCAGCACGATCAGCGCGCCGACGCTCCTGATCCATCGCCGCAACGATGTGCGGGTCGACCCCGAGGCGAGTCGCTTCCTTGCCCGCAAGATCCCCGGCGCCCGGCTGGTTGAGATCGCCGGGCGCGACCATCCGGTGTGGACCGGCGACGTCGACCGCGTGGCCGACCTGATCGAGGAGTTCCTGACCGGGGAACCGGCGGTGGCCGACACCGAGCGCGTGCTCGCCGCACTGCTGGTGACGCGCATCTACGACACAGCCAAGCTCGGCGACCGCATGTGGAGCGAGCGCAGCCAGCGCTTCCAGGAAACCTGGCGGCTGCTGGTCGGCCGCCATGGCGGGCGCGCCGCCGGCACGCATGGCGAGTTGATGGTCTCGCGCTTCGACGGGCCGGCGCGCGCCGTGCGCTGCGCGGCGGCGCTGCGCGAGGCGGCGCAGCAGATCGGCGTGGCGAGCGCGCAAGGGGCGCATGTCGGCGAGATCGAGCTGCGCGGCCAGCCGGTCGGGCTGACGGCGCGCGTGAC
>NZ_RZOI01001310.1:0-685 GCF_004022645.1 Mesorhizobium sp. M4A.F.Ca.ET.020.02.1.1
CTGCGTATGTCGGCGACGCTGTGCGGACAGCCCGGCTTCATCGTCAAGATCCCGAACAGCGCCGGCGTCGGCATGGGTTCGCCGGGCGATCGCATCAAGATCGGCTGGGCGGCACGTGACTGCCGCGCCCTCGACCATGGCTGACGGCAGAGTTGGCCTGACATCAACCTCAAACGAAAACGAAAAGGGGAACAAGAAATGAAGAAATCGAATCTCGCGGGCGGGTTGCTTGCCGCCTTGATCCTGGGCGCCGGCATAAGCCACGCCTTCGCCGACGACGTCACCGTCGCCACCTGGGGCGGCACCTATACAGAGAAGCAGCGCAAGTCGATCTTCGACCCATATACGGCCAAATCCGGCGGCGCCGTGCTCGATGCCGTCTACACCGGCGGGCTTGGCCAGATCCAGGCGATGATCGAGTCCGGCAATACCACCTGGGACGTCATCCAGATGGGGGCGCCCGAAATGTTCAACGCCTGCGCCCAGGGCCTGATCGAGGAACTCGACACCAGCAAGCTTTCCTCGGCTGCCGACTTCAAGGATCCCGGCATCACAAAATGCGGCATCGGCGCCATCGGCTGGGGCATGGTCATCGCCTACAACACCAAGGCCACCGGCGACCAGCCCAAGAGCTGGAGCGATTTCTGGGACCTGAAGAAATATCCGGGCAAGCGCGGCATGAAAC
>NZ_RZOI01001311.1:0-685 GCF_004022645.1 Mesorhizobium sp. M4A.F.Ca.ET.020.02.1.1
ATTCGGGCTCGCGCCTGACAGCGTCGCCAACGGCGCCGAGCAGTATCTCGGCGATCTCGCTCTGCCCCTGGATCTGAACTTCGACGCCCTTCTTCTCGAATGCGCTGACCAGGCGGTCGATCAGCCAAGCACCGGCGGTGTCCATCTTCTCTATTTGTGAAAGATCGAGCGCTAAGCTTTTGACACCACTGCGCTTTTCTATTTTTCGCATCTCGGCGTCGACCAGCGCCACGGTGCGCGTCGTCCAGCTTCCCGAGAAAGTGCAGCCGAGAACGCCACCCTCCTCGCCAACGGCAATGCGCGGCTGGCCGTTTGGCTCCTTGGCGGCCGTGCCGCTTGCGTCGCGTTTGCGGATGGTCAACATGGCGTCCTGTTTAGCCTGCCGGAACCGGCCTGTCATTTGCCGGCGCCGCGTTGTCGCACAGCCTGAGAAGAAAAATATGGCGCGTGTCATTTCGGTCGAATCCGAGCGTTTCCCCATTGCCGGCTCCTTCACCATCTCGCGCGGCTCGAAGACAGAAGCCGAGGTCATCACCGTAACCATCAGCGAAGGCCGCCATGCCGGGCGCGGCGAATGCGTCCCTTACAAGCGCTATGGCGAAACCATGGAGGGCGTCCGCGCCGCAATCGAGGAGATGCGCGGCCGGATTGCCGACGGCATCGACCGGGCAGCCCTGCTCACCGC
>NZ_RZOI01001312.1:0-680 GCF_004022645.1 Mesorhizobium sp. M4A.F.Ca.ET.020.02.1.1
CGCCTATGCCTATTTCGGGCTGCGGGCCCGCCGCAAGCGTGAGCGTCATGGCTATGAGGCCGAGCCTTTCCCGCTGTTCGTCATCAAGACGCTGGTCGGCAGCGCGTTGGCGCTGTTCCTGGTCTTCCAGTTCGCGAGCTACAGGGGCCTGCCGGTTGTGCTGCTGGTGATGGGCGTGCTGATCTCGCTGTTCGTCTTCGTCACCAAGCGCATGACAATCGGCCGCCGCATCTATGCCATGGGCGGCAACGCCAAGGCGGCGCAACTGTCGGGCATCAACACCGAACGGCTGACGCTGATGGTGTTCATCAACATGGGCGTGCTGTCGGCGCTCGGCGGCCTGATCATCGCGGCGCGCCTCGGCCAGGCCGTGCCGGCGGCCGGCCTCGGCAGCGAGCTCGACGTCATCGCGGCCGTGTTCATCGGCGGCGCCTCGGCGATGGGCGGTGTCGGGCAGGTCATCGGTGCGGTGGTCGGCGGCTTCATCATGGGTGTGATGAACAACGGCATGTCGATCATGGGCGTCAACGTCGACTGGCAGCAGGTGGTCAAGGGCCTGGTGCTGCTCGGCGCGGTGATCTTCGACGTCTACAACAAGAACAAGGCCTGACGGCAGCAATTCCAGGAAAGCTGCATAGCGGTTTTCCGTCCGGAATTGCGCAGAGACAATATATTGGGAG
>NZ_RZOI01001313.1:0-680 GCF_004022645.1 Mesorhizobium sp. M4A.F.Ca.ET.020.02.1.1
GCCGAAGGCGCCTGCCAAGCCCGCTGCCAAGACCAGGGAGCCGGGCAATCAAGGCTCGTTGTTCTAGCGCCGGTCAACCTTTCATGTAATCGCTGAACCGCCCTAAGTATTTGGTTTGACGCAATTCCGGATGGAAAACCGCTACGCACTTTTCCTGGAATTGCTCTAAGGTACGGCATGACAGGACATGATCCGCACCTTGCGACGCCGTCGGGAAGGCCACGCGCCCGATATTTCGGCATCGGCTTCGACGGCACGCCGGGCGAGTCCAACGCCATCACCGACGTGGCCGGCGTGTCAGTGGGCTACACGACGCTGATCTCGGGCGACGGGCCGCTGGTCGTCGGCAAGGGGCCGGTACGCACCGGCGTGACCGCCATCCTGCCCAGGCCGAAGGCGGAACTCGCCACGCCGGTCCTTGCCGGGGTCTTCAGCCAGAACGGCAATGGCGAGCTGACGGGGTCGCACATCATCGAGGAAACCGGCGCCTTCAATTTCCCGGTCACCATCACCAACACGCATTCCTGCGGCGTCACCCGCGACGGCACGCTGCGCTGGATGCACAAGGTGCTGCCGGCCGCGCTCGACACAGGCTGGGGCCTGCCGGTGGCGGCGGAGACCTATGACGGCTTCCTCAACGACATCAATGGCCATCATGTCAGCTTCGACGATGTGGCCGG
>NZ_RZOI01001314.1:0-679 GCF_004022645.1 Mesorhizobium sp. M4A.F.Ca.ET.020.02.1.1
GCCGATCCCGTCACACCCGAGCGCATCGCTGCCGCCTTGGCGAAGCTCGAGGCGCTCGCCGAGGCCACCGTCGCCGACGGTGGCGTGCCCGGTCTCGCCATCGCCGTCGTCCACGACGACAAGGTGATCTTCCTCAAGGGTTTTGGTCATCGCGAGGCCGGCAAGCCGGAGACCGTGGACGCCGACACGGTGTTCCAGATCGCTTCCCTCTCCAAGCCGGTGTCCGCCACCGTCGTGGCGGCGCTGGTCGGCGACGGCATCGTGTCCTGGGATTCGAAGATCGCCGACCTCGATCCGGCGTTCCGCCTCGCCGAAGCCTATCCGACCAGCCAACTCACCATCCGCGATCTGTTTTCGCACCGCAGCGGGCTTCCGGGCACCGCCGGCGACGACCTCGAGGACATCGGCTACGACCGTGCCGAGATACTGCACCGCCTGCGCTTCGTGCCGCCATCATCGAGCTTTCGCGCCGGCTACTCCTACAGCAATTTCGGACTGACCGAGGGTGCCGTCGCCGCCGCAATGCCGACGGGCAAATCCTGGGAGGACGTGGCCGAGGAAAAGCTCTACCGACCGCTCGGCATGGCCTCGACCAGCTCGCGTCATGCGGATTTCCTCAAGCACCCCGATCGCGCAGCACTCCACGTCAGGGTCGATGGCGCCTGGGCGGCGAAGATCG
>NZ_RZOI01001315.1:0-678 GCF_004022645.1 Mesorhizobium sp. M4A.F.Ca.ET.020.02.1.1
TTGCGGGCCAGCGTGGCGATCCGCTGCCCTTGCTTTATGCCACTGTTTTCGAGCACTGCGACGGCGCGCTGGATGGCATCGTCGAACGCGGCATAGGTCCAGCGCCGGCCGGACGCGAGGTCGACGCAAGCGAGGCGTTCCGGCTGCGCGCGGGCATGCAAGGCGACGGGGTCCGGTGTCGTCCAGGCCGGCATTGCGATCTCCTCCCGTGTCACGCGCCGTATCGGTTGCGGCCGGCATCGATCGCCGGTCCGAGACAGGTCACATCGACCGGATCATCTCGCCTTGTCGTAGGCGCCGAGGCCAGGCTTGTAGCTCTTTTCGTCGATGAACTGGCGGATGCCTTCCTTGCGGCCTTCACTGTCGAAGGAATTGGCCGCCTCCTGCGCCCGCACCAGATAGTCCTCGGCATTGTCGTAGGTCATCTCGGCGACGCGGCGGATGGCGTCCTTGGTGGCCTTGAGCGCCACCGGGTTCTTCTTCAGAAGAATCCCGGCCACTTCCGCGACGCGCGCCTTCAGGTCGCTGAGCGGCACGCTTTCATTGACCAGCTTCCAGGCCGCCGCCTTCCTGCCGTCGATCAGCTCGCCGGTCAGCGCGTGATACATGGCATCACGCATCGACAGCAGATCGACCACCACCTTGGTGGCGCCGCCGCCAGGCAGGATGCCCCAGTTG
>NZ_RZOI01001316.1:0-676 GCF_004022645.1 Mesorhizobium sp. M4A.F.Ca.ET.020.02.1.1
AAGTTATCGCAGCGGTGCTCGGCATAGGCGCTGTTTTGATCCTGGCGATCGCGCTCGCCATCTGGCTGAGACCCTGACTTTCGACAAACCCGCCGTCAGGAAGCTGCCGATTGCATGCGCCTGCGAGCGTCGATGGCGCCGCGATCGTAGCCGAGATTCCAGGAGATCCGCAGACTGGCCTTGAGCAGAGCCTCGATCTGAGCCTGGTCCGGCGTTGGCTTGATGTTCTGAACCGAGCCGACGATGGCAACCGTGCCCGCAACGTCCCCCATACGATCGAAGATCGGAGCCGCCACGGCATTGATGCCGAACGTCTCCTCGTTGGGCGCGGTGATGAACCCTTGCGCCCGCGCTTGCTCCAGCTCGGCTTCCAGTTTCACCGCATCGACGATGGTGTGATCGGTCAGGCGGGTGAGGCCCTGGCGCAGCACATGCTGGAGCAGCGAACGATTGCTGAAGGCAAGCGCCACCTTGCCCTGAGCGGTGCCGTGCAGGATCAACTCGCTGCCTTGTCTCACACCGATCTCCAGGTTGGATTTGCCGAAGACCGTGCGCAGGACGACCAGAGATCGGTTGCGCAGCGCCGAGACGACGACGGTCTCGCCGATCTCGTCGCGCAACGCCGCGATCGCGTCGGAAGAGGCGGTCAGAAGCTCGATGCGGCCGGCGGCGACCT
>NZ_RZOI01001317.1:0-665 GCF_004022645.1 Mesorhizobium sp. M4A.F.Ca.ET.020.02.1.1
ATATAACAGTGGTGCAATTTCAAACATATGGTACAGTTAGCTCTTTTGTGGCCTCCGCCTTGGGGAAGGCCTGCCTCGACGGTCGCGTATTTTGCAGCCCCGGCGAGCCAACTGTGGATGCCGCCTTTTCAGCCCTCAAAAGTGACTATTACTGCTATTTGAAAAATCGAGATGTGAAATCGGAGAACCTTCGCAATTGTCTTAAAGAGGAAAAAATACGAAAGTCGCAATTGGCGAAGTACTGGGCAAACTTACCGAAGGGGAAAACAGATTGGTGTATTGGCAACGCTTTCGGTCGGAATTTCCCTCCCTTCCAAGTGTTGTCTAGCTGCGTTGCCGACGACATCGGGATCCAATGCTTCAAGCACGCGCGTCAATGTCGGGCTGGTTAGCGTGAAGTCGACAACATAAATCGATGCGGCCTCTCCCCGTTTGCGAGGAGAGCCGCCGCCAGACGGGTTAGGGGCGGCGCTGATGCCATGCCACTCGGCCTACCGTCCCGGCCGCCCAGTCTTGCTCGGTCTCCGATTCTGGCGGCGCTCGTCGCCCGGATCTTCGTAGGAGCCGATGCCGGCGCGCTGGCGAACGATTGGTTTAGGGGAATCGTCGCGTTCCTTCGCGCCCCCCTCTGTCCTGCCGGACATCTCCTCCACATGGGGGGAGAT
>NZ_RZOI01001318.1:0-664 GCF_004022645.1 Mesorhizobium sp. M4A.F.Ca.ET.020.02.1.1
ATCATATTCGACGCGGTCTTTGCCGCCGTCGCGCGGCGCGACCTCAAGGCGGCCGAACGCAACCTCGCCGCGACTATGGGCGCGGTCGCAGGCAAGCGGCGCGGCGCATGAATACCAAGCCGCGTCCTGTCGTCGTCGCGGTCGGCAGTCTTCACTACGACATCATGGTCGACGCGCCCGACCGTCCGCGCAAGGGCGAGACGGTGACCGGCTTCGGCTGGCGGCCGAAATTCGGCGGCAAGGGCGGCAATCAAGCCATCGCGGCGGCAAGAGCCGGCGCCGATGTGCGCATGGCGGGTGCCATAGGCGACGATGATTTCGGGCGGGTTCTTCTCGCAAACCTCACCGCCGCCGGCGTCGACGCTTCCCGCATCGCCCACGTGGCCGGTCGCGGCTCGGGCATGAGCGGCGCCATATCCGACAGCGGTGGGGATTATGGCGCCGTGATCGTCTCCGGCGCCAACACCGCCCTCGATCCCGGAATCCTCGACGACGGCTCGCTTTGGCGAGGCGCGGGCGTGCTCATCTTGCAGAACGAGATGCCGGATGCCGTAAACCTCGCCGCCGCGAAGGCCGCGAAACGGGCGGGCGTGCCGGTGTGCCTCAACGCCGCGCCGCACCGGTCGCTGACGGACGAATTCATCGCGCTCGTTGACATCATGAT
>NZ_RZOI01001319.1:0-663 GCF_004022645.1 Mesorhizobium sp. M4A.F.Ca.ET.020.02.1.1
GGATGGTCGGGATGGCGAGGCCGATCTGGCTCATCGGATCGGGCGGCGTCAGCACGGCGGCGACGACGAAGGCGATGACGATCGCCCATTTGCGCTTCTCGGCCAGCGCCTTCGACGACAGCATGCCGACTCTGGTCATCAGGCTGGTCACCACGGGCAACTGGAACACCAGGCCGAAGGAGAAGATCAGCGTCATGATCAGGCTGAGATATTCCGACACTTTTGGCAGCAGCGATATCTGCACCTGGTCGTTGGTGCCGGTCTGCTGCATGGCGAGGAAGAACCACATCACCATCGGCGTGAAGAAGAAATAGACCAGCGACGCGCCCATCAGGAACAGGATCGGCGAGGCGATCAGGAACGGCAGGAATGCGTTGCGCTCGTTCTTGTAGAGGCCGGGCGCGATGAATTTGTAGATCTGCGTAGCGATCAGCGGAAAGGCGATGACCATGCCGCCGAACATGGCAAGCTTCACCTGCGTGAAGAAGAACTCCTGCGGCGCGGTGTAGATCAGCTCGACCTTGTGCGGGTCGAGCCCGGCCCACTGGGTCGCCCACTTGAACGGGATGACCAGAAGGTTGAACAGCCGCTTGGCAAAGAAGAAGCAGACGAGGAAGGCGACAAAGAAGCCGCCGAGCGACCAGATCAGCCGCCGGCGCAGCT
>NZ_RZOI01000131.1:0-10730 GCF_004022645.1 Mesorhizobium sp. M4A.F.Ca.ET.020.02.1.1
CGGTGACGCCGTCCTTAGTGATGCGCGGGGCGCCGAACGACTTGTCGATGACGACGTTGCGGCCCTTGGGGCCGAGGGTCACCTTCACCGCGTCCGCGAGGATGTTGACGCCGCGCAGCAAGCGCTCGCGGGCATCGGAATGAAATTTGACTTCCTTGGCAGCCATTGGATCACTCCTTGTCTGGGCAGTTTTCATTGACTTGATTGAGGGTTCTATCGAAGCCCCGGTCAGGCGGCCTTCTTGACCGCCGCAGCATTCTCGATCACGCCCATCACGTCGCTTTCCTTCATGATGAGCAGGTCCTCGCCGTTGAGCTTGATTTCAGTGCCGGACCACTTGCCGAACAGAATGCGATCGCCCGCCTTGACGTCGAGAGGCGTGAGCTTGCCGCTCTCATCTCGCGAACCAGGTCCGATGGCGATGACCTCGCCCTCCTGCGGCTTCTCCTTGGCGGTGTCGGGGATGATGATGCCACCGGCCGTTTTTTCATCGGCCTCGACGCGGCGGACCAGGATACGGTCATGCAATGGACGGAACGCCATATCGTTCTCCTTCTGGACAAACAGATTTTTGAGGTTCTTCCACACCGGACCGGCAATATCGGATCGGTGCGGGGTGCGGCGACCCCTCGCGGGCATCGCGCGCATATCGAGCTAGTTCTGCGACTTTTCGGTTTCAAGAGGTTCGGCAGAATTTTTTGGCACTCGCACCAATCGAGTGCTAGTGCCATGAAAACATGTGGCTAATTTGGATTACAGCCGCGCATTCCCGCTTGAATTTTCCCGACGAAGGAACAAGATAATCCAAGCCTTCGCCGCCGGCGATGGCGTCAAACCGGAGTCTGACAAAGGAGCTTTTGGAAAGACGGAGGACCACGATGGACCGACACAATCCCAAGCCGATCAACCTTTCTCTTGTTCCCGAAACATCCGACCTCGCGCTCGACCGTTTGTTGTCGCCGGCGCGCCATTTCACCCATCCAGACGACGTCCTTAAGGAGGATACGCTCGACATTCAGGAGAAGCGGGCGATCCTCTCGTCCTGGGCCTCGGATGCCTGCGCGGTGGAATCCGTTCCGACGCTGCGCCGACCGCCGGGAGCCGAGCAGACGATCTCCTTCGATCAGATCATGGATGCCCTATGCCGGTTGGACAACGCAAACCGCCCGATCCCGGCTGAGAGTGGCCACAGGCACATGTCTGACCGCCTGGACGCCTGATGTCGCAAGTCAAGGAGACGCATATGGTCACTGCGGTCAGCAGGGAATTCCGCCTGCAGATGGAAGGCTACGGCCTGACCACGGCCGAAATCCACTACCATTTTCCTGACCACCCGAGCCTGCTCCAGCTCTATGTCTGGCAGGAATACGATCTTGCGCCGAACTTCCCGGAGCTGAAAGGCTTTCTCGACTATTGGGAAAGCGAGCTGGACGGCGCGCTGCACTCCGTGCGCGTCGCCCACCACCGGCTGATCAAGCCGTCGGAATGGCGCGCCGTCGACGGGGTCATTGCCATCCAATGAAGCTCATCTCGGGCCGCAGGGCGCCGATCATCCGTGGTTGGCTTGACTTGCGAGGAGCGCGCGCTGCCGGCAGAACCAACCCAGCCCGCCTTGCCGCCCTGAGGAAGGCCTTGTGCGCATCGCGTGCGCTGCGCCATCCGTCCAGCGCGTCACGGCAGGCGCGCGCGGCAGCACGCCAACTCCCTCCGCGCGCCCAATGGGGCCACTGCTGGTCCAGGCATTCCAGTGCCTCGAAGCTGCTGGCGACCTTGCGCGAGGCGGGGGGGAAAACGAACGTCGTTCATCACTTCCTCCGTTTTTGATGTCTTTTGCCAGCAAGCAATCGCCCTGCTCGTAACGCCAAGACGTGGAGCTCTTGCCGCATCGGAGCGCTCAATCGTCCTCGTCGGCATCAAGGAGGTCGATCAGTTCGGCAACGCGCGTGCCCGGCAGCGGCCGTCCTTCGCCCATCAGCGCCTCGTCGCCGTTGAGCCAGCCCCAGGCCTCACGCAGTTCCTCGAACGAGGCGCCGGTGGACAGGATATCGGCGATGAGCGTTTCGTCGATCGGCCCAAGGACCGAGACAACGTCCTTACGTGTCATTACTCATCGTTTCCTCCGTCCATGCCCGGAAACGGACGCCACCACGGGCTTCTCAATGACGACCCCATCTGGGTCAAGGGCGTATGGCTAGCTGCTACAGGACATCGCATCCATGGGCTGGTCGCCCGGTCCCGATCCGCATCGGCAGGAAGCCTATCTGGCGGGGGCAATTTCTTCCTTGCCAACTCGCATCCCCAGCCAGCGCTCCAAGGACTGGCGCTTCGTCGTGGTTTCAGATGATCAGAGAGATCAGAGACCATGTCGCTCTCCGCTGTACTGATCCTTTTCGCGATCGACCGGATGCTGCGGCGGTACGGAGACCGTTGCTTCGAATTTCAGGCATCAGTTTCCAAAGAGTGGTCCGCGCCAATCTTCGGTCCTGTCATCCATGACGGTGCCACGGGGACATCCTCGATAACCCCGACCCTGCGAGCCCAAGTCGTAAAGGTTTTGTGTGCCGCCTCGACAGACTTCCCGCCGTCGTAAGCGGAACAGCACGTTTCAGATGCCGCGGCGTGAAGAAGGCCACGTCTTTCGACCGCCCATTCCTCAAGGAACTCTATGGCATCCATAACACAGTCGATCCTTCGGAGAACGAAGCCGTCGTCCCTCACAAAAATCGGCTGCTTGAACGTTCCACTTTCCATAGCAACCTCCTTCTGGCCGTGGAGCGCATACGAGACCCACTCAGCGGGAATAGCCGTGCAAGGACACGCACAATTTCGCTGTGACGCGATGGGGTCACAGAAAAAATATTGGAAGTGCCTCTTGTGAGTTCAAGAGAGTGGCACACCGGGTTTCCACCCTTCCGCGGCGGTTTGACTGGCTTCCGATTCAAATGACCCTCCGTCCGAAGAAATCCGCAGTGCCGGCTAGCCGCGCCCAATTCATTTTCCTTTGGCTCGCGGCTTGCCGCCCTGAACCGAGGCGGAGGAATCTGGTCTGGGCTTCCTGTCACGAAGACAATGACCATGCCCTTGCCGCGCCACAGTTCCGATGCGATCTGAGTGGCGTTCTGCATCATTGTATCCCTCCCCGATTGGCGAAGGACGGCGGCGGCTCAAGCCGCCGCCACCACAACTGCCTCAGTGCTTGATTTCGATGCGCTTCGCCTGGGACTGCGCTTTCGCGGTCTTCGGCAGCGTGACCGTCAGTACACCGTTCTTGAAGCGGGCGTCTATCTTGTCCTCCTCGACCTCGTAACCGAGGCGGATACGGCGCTCGAAGCGGCCGTAGTAGCGCTCCGAGAACTGCCTGTCCTTATCTTCCATCTCCGAGCGCTTCTCGCCCTTCAGCGTCAGCACGCCATCGTCGAGCAGGACCTCGATGTCCTTTTCCTCCAGACCGGGTACTTCGGCGGTCACCTTAACCGCCTTCTCGCCGTCGGAAATCTCGACGCTCGGCCAGCCGCCGCCGAAGGAAGAAGCCCTGCCCAAGGCCGGCAGGCTGGAATCAAAGCCACGGAACACGTCGTCGAACAATCGATTCACCTCGCGATGCAAGGACAGGAACGGATCGCGATCATTGTCTCGAAAGACGCTCGGAAGCTGGTCGCCATTGCCACGGCTCCACGGAATAAGATCACGGACACTCATATGTCGTCTCCTTCTGTTCGGTCATGGATTACAATACTTTCCGGCGCGCCGGGCCTATCGTCCGGCGCCTTGTCCAGTCGGTCACCGGACAGCGTCAGGCAGCCCGGGTGTCGGCCTCGATCTGCCTCGCCTCGGCTTTCGGCTTTGCCTTGACGCTCCCGATTTCGATGCGGCGCGGCTTCATCTCTTCAGGAATCTCGCGCTTGAGATCGATCGTCAGCAGACCGTTCACGAGGCTGGCGTTCACGACCTTGACATGGTCAGCCAGTTCGAACCGTCTACGGAAGGCCCTTTCGGCAATGCCGTGGTGCAGGTATTCGGCATTGTCTTCCGCGGGCTTCTGGCCGGACACCATGAGCATGTTGTGCTCCTGGGTGATGTCCAGCTCATCCTGCGAGAAGCCGGCCACCGCCATGGTGATGCGGTAGTCGTCCTCCCCTTTTTTGGCGATATCGTAGGGAGGCCAGTTGTCGACTGTCTCCACACGGCTCGCGGATTCGAGCGCGTTCAACATTCGGTCGAAGCCGATGCCCGACCGGAACAGGGGGGTGAAGTCGAAAGTGTTTCTCATAGCCACATCCTCCTTTGAGCAACATGGGTACAAGCTTGCTGTCGGACGCTTTCTTGCATCCGTCCGACAGGCCGGTCCCCTAAATGGGCCTCCGGCATTTTACGATTTAGTTAGGCGATTTCGCCATTCAAGGCCTGAAAAGGCAGTTTGCCAGCTCAGTCCGGTCGGGAAGGTCCTGGCTGGAATGCCAAGGCGGAGAGGTATCGATCTTCAAGACTATGCCGCGCCACGGGATTGCGGCGCATTGCGGCTGGCGATGCGGGGCGGCGGCCGAATGGCCGTCGCCCCGAGGTCGATTGCTTATCAGACGTGCAACGGTCTCCCCGTGGTTTTGACTGGCATCATCGTTCCATCTTCCACCAGGATGTCCTTCTTCCTAGCGAACCGCACAAGAATGCCGCGCGCGGTCTCTGCGTCGATGTCACCGGCCAGCGCGGCTTTGCAGGCGCGGATCGCCGCCTTTTGCTCCGGACTGTTGCCACACCAATCCGTGACGAACTGGTAGGCATCGACAACGGAGTTCAACTGCCGCGGAAAACCAAGCCCGACCCAGACGCGAACGGGCTTTTCGAAAGGCTGGGAAAGCATCATTTCCTCCCTCCGAAACAGTCAGGCGGCAATGCCGCCGGTCTGGCCCATCTTCGCGCCGGCCATCCAGGGCATCGCCGTGACGCCATCCTCGAGGATTTTCACCGACCGGGCAAAGCCGGCGAACGCGTCGCGGGCGACTTGCAAAGGCACGCTGCCGTCGAAGGCGCGGCAGCATGCCCGCTTCGCGGTCTCATAGATCACTCCGCGCCGGTGCGAAGGCCATTCATCGAGGAAATCGAAGGCTTCCTCAAGGCAGGCTATTTCCTGAATGAGACCTTCCGCGGCTCTCACGAACAAAGGGCTTTCGAATGTTCTCTCGCTCATAGAAACCTCCAATTCTTTGAACGATTTCGGGTTGTTGACGATGGTCGCCCCAACGAACGGCGGCGACCTGCGAAAAATATGTGAAGGTCGATTTCCAGCGTCAAGACCGGATGATCACAGTCGCAAAAATTTCTGGGAACCTAGCTCTCGATAATGTCGCAAGCGAGTTCACGGGGGTCTTCGTCGAGCGTGCCGATGAGCGCCGACGACTCGCCAAGCGTATCTGCCGGTAGGTAGTCCATTCCATTAACGAAAGAGCCAAGAACAAATGCCTGGCCTCCAGCCCGCGTTTCACACTGCCCTTTATGCGATTTTCGAAGCACACAAATCGGACACGGATAGGTAGGTTCCCGTGTTTTCGACGCGGTTGACGTCGATAGCCCTCACCCCCTTCAGCGGCTCCGGCCGAGCATTATTAAAGGCTGCGAGGGGCCGCAACGGAACGTCCGTTTTTCCAGTAAGCGACCTTGCATCCGCCCTATGCGCCCGGCTTGTCCGAGACTGTAAAGGTGCGCTAGCGTCGGCTAGGAAAGCGAGACTACGCGACTAGCCGCTGCAGCACCGCCGCATGGCTACTCGGCTGCTATTCTGACTCCGGACTTATTAACGAGCAGAACCGCGATTTCATCAACAGCCTGCGCCGCCCGTTTCAGGATCAGTTCGGAGCGCAGCACGCCATCTGTGAAGTCCTTATCGGTCGCGTAGACGGCTGTGGGCAGCGCGAAAGCCTCGAAGAAACCGAAAAGCGGCCTGAGCTGATGCTCGACGATCAAGGAATGGCGCTCGCCGCCTCCGGTGGCGGTGAGAACCACCGGCTTGCCTCTCAGCGCCGACGGATCGATCAGGTCGAAGAAATGCTTGAACAGCCCGGTATAGCTGCCCTTGTAGGTCGGCGAGCCTACGACGAGCACGTCCGCGGCAATGACGTCTGAAAGTATCGCCTGCGCCCGCGCGTCGAGGTCACGCGCCCATTTGGCGGTGCCCAACGACGGACCGACATCATCGATGTCATAGGTTCTGGAAGAGAGGCGGTGGCGGGGTGCGATGTCCTGCACGATGAGGTCGACGAAGGCGCGCGTCTTCGACGGGCGGGTGATATTGCCGGAAAAACCGACGATTGCTGGATTTGACATAGGGGCGGACTCCGGGGTGGCTCCTGGATTGATCTGTAGGCGGCTCGGCCGGGCCGCCGCTTGGGGAAACTTGGTCGACGCCGACGGGCTCGACGGAACGGCGCGATCAGCTCCAGGCGTGCAGCGGCGGCTTCTCGCCGTTGAGGAAATACTTGCCGAGGATCGAATATTTCCAGCGCACCGGATCATGCAGCGTGTGGGTGCGGGCATTGCGCCAGTGCCGGTCGAGATTGTGCTCGGCAAGCGTCGAGCGCGTTCCGGCAAGCTCGAACAGCTTGTTCGTCGCCGCAATCGCGATCTCGGTCGACAGGATCTTCGCCTCCGCCGTGACGACCTGGGCGTGCGCCACCGTCTCGGCGGTCGGCTCGGCGACGGCTGTGTCGATGGCGTGGCCGGCCTTTTCCAGCAGCGCCTGCGCGGCGTGCAGGCGAAGCGTCAGATCACCGATGGCCTGGATGGTGTAGGGATCGTCCCAGGCATTGTCGACGCCACTGTCGATCCAGGCACGGCTCTTGGTCCGGACGAACTGGACCGTCTCGTCGATCGCCGCCTGCGCGATGCCGGTGTCGACCGCGACCTGGATGATCTGGAAGATGGCGCCGTCGGCGGTCGGCTTGTCATAGCCCTTGTAGCCGGGCACGAGATGCGTCTTCGGCACCTTGACGTTGTCGATGATGACCGTGCCCGACAGCGTCGTGCGCTGTCCGAAGCTCGACCAGTCGTCGATCACCGTCAGGCCCGGCGCGCCGCGGTCGGCGATCGCGTACCAGGCGCGGCCCTCATCGTCGAGCGCCACGATCGGCACCAGATGCGCCAGAAGCGCCCCGGACGAATAGAACTTCTGGCCATTGACGACGACGTGGTCGCCGGCGTCGGTGAAGCGTGTCTCGAAATCGGCGGCGCGCTTGGAGCCGAATTCCGAGAAGGCGTTGCCGAACCGCGTGCCTTTCAGCACTTCGGGAAAGAGCACTGCCTGCTGGTCCTTGTCGGAGACGGTGCGGATGGCGGCGACGACGCCGAGATGGTTCTGCGCGATCTGTCCGATCGAGGAGTCGGCCGCCGAGATGATCTCGATCACCTTGGCTAGCGTCGCGTAGGACACTTCGGGGCCGCCGAACGCCTTCGGCACGTTGATCGACCACAGGCCGCTCTGCGAGAACTGATCGAGCTCGGCCACGGGCCAGACCCGGTCGCGGTCGCGCCGGGAGGAGTCCTTGACGAATTCGGCGGCGAGCCTCTGGGCGACCGCGATAGCCTCGGCGTCGTCCTTGATGATGTGCGCCGGCTCGGCTGGCCGCGCGACGGGTGGCACGGCGGCAGCAGCCCTGTCGGTCTTCACGTTGGACACAGTCATTTCATTCTCCTTCGGATTTCGGTTCAGGCGACGGCATGAAGATGGACGGCGGGCGCGGCGGGCGAAGCCTGCTGGCCGAGATAGAAGGCGCGCACGTCCTCGCGCTGGCGCAGCTCCGCCGCCGGTCCGGACAGGACGGAAACCCCGTTCTCGAGCACGGTGGCGTGGTCGGCATATCTGAGTGCGACGGCCGAGTTCTGCTCGGCGACCAGGATCGACAGGCCGGCCTCCCGGTTGAGCTTCCTCAGCGCCAGGAAGATGTCCTGGACGACCAGCGGCGCGAGCCCCATGGACGGCTCGTCGAGGACCAGCAGGCGGGGGCGTGACATCAGCGCCCGGCCGATGGCCGTCATCTGCTGCTCGCCGCCCGAGGTCAGCCCGGCAAGCGTGCGGCGCTTCTCGGCCAGCCGCGGAAAGAAGCCGTAGATCCGTTCGAGGTCCGGGTTGATCTCGGCGCGCCGGCCGCTGCGGCCGATGCCGCCGGAGACCAAATTCTCCTCGACGGTCAGGCTCTTGAAGCAGTGGCGCCCCTCCAGCACCTGGACGAGCCCGGCGCGCACGAGGTCGCCAGGCTTGCGGCGGGTGACGTCGCTTCCTTCGAAGCGGATCGCGCCGGCGTTGATCTGGCCGCGCTCGGCGGGCAGGAGGTTGGAGACCGCCTTCAGCGTCGTGCTCTTGCCGGCGCCGTTGGCACCGAGCAGCGCCAGGATCTCGCCGCGCCTGAGCTCGAAGCTGACGCCGTGCAGCGCGGTGATGGCGTGGTTGTAGGTGGCGTGGATTGTGTCCACGACAAGGATGACGTCATTGCCTGGCATCGCGTCTTTCCCGGTTGTTGCAAATGAGGTGACCGGGCGCCGGAACCTGGTCCGGCGCCCGCTCGAGTGGATCAGTTGGTAGCGGCTACCGCGTCGGCATCGGCGGCTGTGCGCAGCTTGATGCCCTTCTCCGCCGCGTAAGCCTCGGCCGACTTCTCGATGATCGGCCGCAGCAGCGCCCAGTCGGGGGCGATCCAGTCGGAGACGACGTTCCACTTCTTGCCGTCCCACTGCTGGAAGGTCACGTAGCCTTCGCCTTCGTGATTATCCCAGCTGACATTGATGGAGTGGAACAGGTCCTTGGCGCCGAGCGCCTCGACCTTGGCCGGATCGAGTTTGAGATGCTCGAAGCCCCAACGGACCTCGTCGCCGGTCAGCGTGCGATGGCCGAACTTCTCCTGCGCGATGCGGATGGCTTCGACATTGAGGATGCCGTTGACGATGCCGAGGTTGTGATAGACCGAGCCGATGCGCGACTTGTCCTCGAGGTTGCCCTTGCCGGCGTCGTAGACGGTCTTCACGATCTCCTTGACCACCGGATAGCTGTTGCCCGAGGCCTGCGTGGTGATGGCGGTGTAGCCCTTGGCGGCGTCGCCGGCGGGGATGACGTCTTCTTCCGAGTTCGACCAGACGTTGCCGATGATGTGGTCGACGGGATAGCCGACCTTCACGGCCGTCTTCAGCGCCACCGGGTTCATCACGCCCCAGCCGCGCAGGACGACGAAGTCCGGCTTGGCGCGGCGGATCGTCAGCCATTGCGATTGCTGCTCGTTGCCGGGATGCGGCACCTCGATCTGCTGCACGGTGAAGCCGTATTTCTGCGCCAGCAATTCATAAATCGGGATCGTCTCCTTGCCATAGGGCGAGCCGTGATAGAGCACGACGATCTTCTTGCCCTTCAGCTTGTCGATGCCGCCTTCCTTGGAGGCGATGTAGTTCACGATGCCGGACGTCTCGCTGTAGGGATTGAGCAGCAGCGGGAAGACGTAAGGGAACACACGCCCGTCGGTGGAGTCGGTGCGGCCGTGGTTGACCGTGATCAGCGGCACCTTGTCCGAAGTGATGCGGTCGATCATGGCGTAGGCGATGCCGACCGAGAGAGGGTTCCAGGCGGCGGCGCCGGCGTGGCTCTTCTGCCGCTCGTAGCACTCGACGCCGCGCTCGACCTCATACTGGGTCTCGCACTCGTCCCACGTCAGCTTGACGCCGTTGACGCCACCGTCGCGGGTGTTGATGAGGTTGAGATAGTCGATGAAGCCGCCGAAGAAGCCGGTGCCGCCGGCCGCATAGGGTCCGACGCGATAGCTCTGCAGCGGGAAATACTGCTCGTCGGCGTGGGCGGCCGGCAAGGCCACCGACACGGCCAGTGCCGCCGACAGCGCGACTGCCTTTACTGTGGTTAGGAAGGTCATGGTTGAGGTACTCCCGGTTTGGCCTTGTTCGGCCTTGGTTCATTTTCCGATGTCTGGTTGGTCGGGGCCGCTGCCCCGAGCCGGCTAGCTCGATTGCCAGGCGAGCAGGAGCCGTCTTCGGACCCTGTCCCACAGGGCGACCAGCCCATCGGGTTCCAGGATCAGAAAGAGGATGATCAGGGCGCCGAGCACGATGCGCTGGCTCATGTCGAGCACGCCTGAATCGAACACGTCGCCGAGCAGGAAATTGCCGAGGCGCGACAGCGCCAGCGGAAAGACCACGATGAGCGCCGCTCCGAGGAACGCGCCGCGTATCGAAGCGAGGCCGCCGATGATGATGATGAACAGGATCTGGAACGAGCGGTCGAGATTGAAGCCGGCCGGCTCGACGGTCCTGAGATACGCGAAGGCCCAGATGACGCCGGCGACGCCGATAATGAAGGACGAGATGGCGAAGGCGAGCAGCTTCGTCTTCAGCACCGGTATGCCGATGATGCGTGCCGCCGTCTCGTTGTCGCGGATGGCGATGAAGTTGCGCCCCGTCTGCGACTCGACCAGCCGGTAGGCGAGGAAGGTCAGGATGACGACGACGGTGAGCGCGAAGAGATAACGGCCGACCGCACCCTCGAACTCGAAGCCGGCGATAACAAGCCTGGGCGCGTCGATGACGCCCGAGGCCGAGTCGTTGGAGAACCAGCTGAACTTGGTCAGCGCCCATTGCACGAAGAACTGCGCGGCGAGCGTCGAGACAGCCAGGTAGAAGCCCCTGAGCCTCAGGCTTGGCAAGCCGAAGACGATGCCGATGGCGGCGGCGACGAGGCCGGAGAGGAT
>NZ_RZOI01001320.1:0-654 GCF_004022645.1 Mesorhizobium sp. M4A.F.Ca.ET.020.02.1.1
AAAGGGAAGTAGCGCGGCGGTTGCAAAAGCCCAGGGGTTCGCGCAGCGCCGGGAATAGCGCGGCGGTTCCTAGCGGCGTCAGCCTTGTTGCGAAGTTGCGGTGGCCTTGCCCGCCATCCTCACGGGTCGCCGCCACCGTCAAGGCCGGTGGCGCCGACCCTTTCGTCAATTCTGCTGGATCGAAATGCCCTTGTCGTCGATCTTGAGCTCGACGCCCTTCGGCCGGGTTTGCTCGCGGTAGACATAGACGCCGAGCGCGATGACCACGACCAGCAGCGCGCCGATGATCAGATAGAGCATGTTCTGCTTCACGGCGCGTCCCTTCTAATGCATCTCGACCAAAAAGTGCGCATCGGTTTTGGGATAACGGCATGCACAAAAACAAAAGACCTAAAGCGCGTCGCCTGACTCTGTTTCAGCACGACGCGCTTTCGCGGTCGGGCCTCACGCTCGCTTCAACACCTTGACCACCAGCAGCAGGATGATGGCGCCGAGCGTGGCATTGATGATGGCGGCGAGTATGCCGCCGCCTATGGCAAAGCCGAGCCTCGGGAACAGCCAGCCGGCGATGAAGGCGCCGATGATGCCGACGATGATGTTACCGATCAGGCCGAAGCCGAAGCCCGACACGACGAGGACGGCGAGCCAGCCGGC
>NZ_RZOI01001321.1:0-653 GCF_004022645.1 Mesorhizobium sp. M4A.F.Ca.ET.020.02.1.1
GCTGGAAGCGGAACTCGTTGTCCTCCTGCTGCTTGCGGATCTGCTCCTGCATCTGCAGTATCTGGAAATTGAGTTCCTCGATCTTGCCGTTCATCTGCCTGAGTTGGTCTTCCAGGCCAGTGGCGCCGGCGCCGTCCTGCTGCGCGATCTGCTGCTGTTGCGGTTTCTTCTTGTCGCCGAAAATGCCGAGCGTCGGCAGGTGGAAGGAGAACCCGCTATCGGCAGGCTGCCCCGTGCCGGCTGCCGGGGCGGCGATGCTTGATACGAGCAGCAGCGCAAGCGTGCCGCTGAGGACCGTTCTGAAATGCATTCTTTCTCTCGCCGTGAAATTGATAGCCCGTTGCGCCCTTCCGATTCAGAGTGGGACCAAGCGCCCTCGGCTCATAGCAGGGCGCGAGACTTCGGCCAAATTTTGTTTCAGGGCGCTGGATATGAAAAAGGCGGCCATTTGGCCGCCTTTCGCATGGTGCTGTTGTATTTTTGCCAATCAGGATCCGGCGCCCGAAAGCGTGGTGACGGCGCGGCGGTTCTGCGACCAGCAGGAGATGTCGTCGCAAACGGCGACCGGGCGCTCCTTGCCGTAGGAGATCGTCTTCAGGCGCTGGGCCGAAACGCCCTTGGAGACCAGGAAGTCGCGGGTGGCGGGGGCGGGG
>NZ_RZOI01001322.1:0-653 GCF_004022645.1 Mesorhizobium sp. M4A.F.Ca.ET.020.02.1.1
GAAATAGAGAGTCCCCTTCTTCTTCAGCGACCCCTGGACGGCGTTGTAAGGCAGCTTGCCCGCCTCGAAACGGCTTCCGGCGGCGATCGCGCTGACGCCGGAGTAGCGGCCGGGCACCACCTGGACGACCGCCTTGCTGGCCGTCGGCTCGATGGTCGTCCCCTGCTTCTGGACGGCGACCGAGTTGAAGCCGTTGTCCTTCAGCGTGGTCAGCACCGCCTTCTCGGCATTGTTGATGTTGGCCGCGGCGGTGATCGCCGCGAGATCGACGATCGACTGTGCCGCGCGGCGCTCGTTGAACAGCGCGCCTTCGTCGACCGCGAAGGCTGTCAGCGCCAGCGCGACCGGCGCGCTCAGCGCCGCCATGACGGCGAAGTTGGCGCGCCTGTCGGCGATCAGCCGGCTGCCCGATCGCAGCATCGCGGCGGCAGCGGCGCGCATCATATGCCACCGACGCGGATCGTCGATTGGCGCTTGATCGTCATCGAGGGCATCGGCAGGCTGTCCAGCAGGTTCCAGATTGGCAGGTCGCGCGCGTCGTAGCTCACCGAAACCACGAACTGGCTGCCGTCGATGACGCTGTCCTTGGCGTCGACCGTCAGCTTGTGCGCGTCGACGAAGGGATAGCCGGCGACGTCGTGATTGATGAAATC
>NZ_RZOI01001323.1:0-652 GCF_004022645.1 Mesorhizobium sp. M4A.F.Ca.ET.020.02.1.1
TCACGAAGACCGCGCGGGGTCGGTTCGCCGCCATGGTTCGCCCCCTCAGCGGGCCTCGATCACCGCCGGGCTCTTGCGGAATTCGCCGAGCACGGTGGCGAGCAGGTCCGGCGTCACGTTGACGTGCTCGATCTTCTCCAGCTTGCCGGCGAGCTGCTGGGCGGCGAGGCCGAGCAGGATCGCGGGCGGCAGGTCGCGGTAGATGGCGATGCGCTGCCGTTCGGCCTCGGCCTTGGCGCCCTCGACGGTGCGGATGCGCTCCGCCTCGGCGGCCGCCTCGACCTGCTGCGCCTCCGCCGCGCCGGTGGCGCGGTTGCGGACGTTTTCGGCCTCCTCGGCGATCAACAGCTTCTCGCGCCGGGCCAGTTCCGTCCTGGTCGCCATTTCATTTTCGGCGATGGCACGCTCCTTTTCGACGGCGAGCGCCCGACGCTCGAAGGTCGCCTCGTCGGCCTTCTGCTGCAGGGCCTCGAAGGTCGGTGTCTGCAAGGCCCGCTCGAGCTCGCTCGTCGGGGTGAGGTTGGTGAGCCGCACGGTGACCGCGGCGACGCCGATGTCGATCAGCGCCGGGTCGGCGGCGACAACCGCCTGCAGCCGCTCGCGCAACGGGGCGGGGCCGGCGTCGAGAAGCGCGCGGACCGGCGCCTGCCCG
>NZ_RZOI01001324.1:0-649 GCF_004022645.1 Mesorhizobium sp. M4A.F.Ca.ET.020.02.1.1
ATCGTCATTCCGGGCAGGCTCAAGCCCTGTTCGGGCCCGACGACATGCACGATGCCTTGTCTCGCATCGTCGAGTGAAAAGAGGGTGATCTCATTGTCCAGCGAAAAGCGAACAAGCTCTTCGATCAGCTCACGCCGCTCCGCATCGACTGTATCGTCAAGGCTTCGGCCACGCGTGGAGACATAGTGGTCGGGCATCGCGAAAGTCAGATCAGGCCTGCGGACCTTCAATCCCTTGCGCCGCAACGTTTCGAAGGCCTCGAGCGGCAGATCGTCGCCGACATAATGTCGGTCGATGTAGAGCAATGTCTGTCCATCCGGTCTCTCAAAGACCTTGTGGCGGTCCCAAATCTTGTCGAACATCGTGCCGGACACGGCGCACGCACTCCGAATCTGCATACTGCGAGGAGGCGTCCAATCGCCTCATCAACAGGATAGGGAGCAAGGCCGAGCGCGGAAGTCGTCATTCGCCAAGCGTGCTGCGCGGATCACGATGCTTGAGCGGCCTCAAGCAAATGACGCAGCAGCAGTCGTGTCGCGACGGGAAGCTCTGCATCGCCGCGCACACAGATCTTGTGCTCGCGAACCGCCCAATCCTCGTCCAGCGCGACAGTCGAAATATTCATGACCTGGCTGAGCTTGGCAGCGAG
>NZ_RZOI01001325.1:0-639 GCF_004022645.1 Mesorhizobium sp. M4A.F.Ca.ET.020.02.1.1
CTTCCCAGTCGTTACCGCCTCGCCATCGGCCATCACCGCCGTCAGCGACAAAACGTTCTCGCGCATCGTGCCGTAGCGCACAGCGTTGGTGCCGGACGCCCGCGTCGCCGCCATGCCGCCGAGCGAGGCATTGGCGCCGGGGTCGATCGGGAAGAACAGCCCGGTGTCGCGCAGATGCCGGTTGAGGTCCTCGCGCGTCACGCCTGGCTCGACGGTGCAGTCGAGATCCTCCGGATTGACCGCGAGGATCCGGTTCATGCGCGAAGTGTCGATCGAGATGCCGCCGCCCGGCGCGTTGGTGTGGCCTTCGAGGGAGGAGCCGACGCCGAAGGCGATCACAGGCACCCGGTGCGCCGCGCAGGCGCGCACGATCTCCTGCACCTCGGCCGTGCTCTCCACAAAGGCGACGCCATCCGGCGCCTGCGTCGGGATGTAGGTGGTGGTGTGCGCATGTTGGGAGCGGACGGCCTGGCCGGTCTGGAAGCGCTCGCCGAGCGTCTGCTTGAGGATGCCGAGAACCGCGGCAATGCCCTCCTCGTTGCGCTCGACGGGATTGAGGTCGCTCAAAGCCATGATTCACTCCGCGAATGGACCAGCCGCCGCCCTTGCTGTGCGGTTATGGATGCGTAGTCTCACGAC
>NZ_RZOI01001326.1:0-635 GCF_004022645.1 Mesorhizobium sp. M4A.F.Ca.ET.020.02.1.1
AAGGTCAAGTGCACCTTCGTCGCCCAGGACTGGGACGGCATCATCCCGGCGCTGCAGGCCGGCAAGTTCGACGCCATCATCGCCTCGATGTCGATCACGCCCGAGCGCGCCGAAAAGGTCGATTTCACCCACAAATACTACAACACACCGCCGGCGATCGTCGCGCCGAAAGACAGCGACATCAAGGGCGTGAACAAGGAAGACCTGGCCGGCAAGACGATCGGCGTGCAGGCCGCGACCACGCATTTCAACTACGCGAGCAAGACTTACACCGACAGCACGGTCAAGCCCTATCCGACCGCGCAGGAATACCAGCTCGATCTCGCCAATGGCCGCCTCGATGCCGCTAATGACGACATCGTCGTGCTGCAGCAGTGGCTGGATTCGCCTGACGGCGCCTGCTGCAAGCTGGTCGGGGCGATCAAGCCGGTGGTCGAGATCCATGGTCCGGGCGCCGGCATTGCCGTGCGCAAGGGCGAGACCGACCTGGTCAACAAGTTCAATGCCGCGATCGACGCCATTCGGGCCAACGGAAAATACAAGGAAATCAACGACAAGTACTTCAAGTTCGACGTCTACGGCGGCGATTCCTGATCCGCCAGGGTTGACGACAGGAACGGCGGGGATTTCCCGCC
>NZ_RZOI01001327.1:0-634 GCF_004022645.1 Mesorhizobium sp. M4A.F.Ca.ET.020.02.1.1
TCATCCTGGAGACGGTCGACAGCCCGGCCAACGGCCTGACCTTCTGCACCGGCTCCTACGGCGTGCGCGCCGACAACGATCTGGTCGCGATGATCGGGGAATTCGCCTCAAGAATCCATTTCGCGCATCTGCGCAACGTGACGCGCGAGGCGGACGGCTCCTTCTACGAGGCCGAGCACCTGGAAGGCTCGACCGACATGGCGGCGGTCATACTGGCGCTGATGAAGGAAGAGGCGCGCCGGCGCATGGCAGGCCGGTCCGACTGGCGTATCCCGATGCGCCCCGACCATGGCCACCTGCTTGCCGACGACATCGGCAAGACCAGGATCAATCCCGGCTACTCGCTGATCGGGCGGCTGAAAGGCCTCGCCGAACTGCGCGGCATCATGCGCGCGGTGGAGCGGTTCGAATTGGCCTGAGGCGCAACCTCCAGAGGCCCTAAGCCGGGCGGGCGGCGGGGCCCTCGTTCATCTGGAGGGAACGCTTTCCGGTTGCCGGCGCGCCTCGTGGGCCCTGGCGACAAAATTGCGCCAGCCGCCATAGGCCGAGATATCCGTCGCCGCCAGCAGGCCGGCGGTTTCGGCAAGGAACCCTTTCGCCGATGTGCCGTCGTCGAGCTCGATGGTGCCGATTC
>NZ_RZOI01001328.1:0-633 GCF_004022645.1 Mesorhizobium sp. M4A.F.Ca.ET.020.02.1.1
GCATGGACCGAGCACAGGAAGGCGCAGATCTGGCCGAATTCCTCGGGCGTGCCGAGACGCTTGGCCGGCACGTCGGCGCTGATGCGGGCTTTTCGCGCCGCCGCTGCCGCCGGCTCCTCGGCCGTGCCGGCTTCATGCGGGCCGCGCAGCCGGTCGGTGTCGAGCTTGCCCGGCAGCAGGCTGTTGATGGTGACGTTGCGGTCGACCACCGTGCGCGCTACGCCGGCAAGGAACGAGGTCAGGCCGGCGCGCGCGCCCGACGAGAGGTCTAGCCCGGGGATGGGCACATAAACCGACAGCGAGGTGATGTTGACGATGCGGCCGAAGCCGCGCTTGGCCATGCCGTCGATCACCGCCTGGATCAGCTCGATCGGCGTCACCATGTTCTGGGTGACGCCTTCGAGGATCTTGTCACGGTCGAGCGTGCGGAAATCGCGCAGCGGCGGGCCGCCATTGTTGTTGACCAGGATGTCCGGATCGGGACAGGCCGCAAGCAGCGCCTTCTGCACCTCTGGCTTCGACACGTCGCCGGCGATCTCGATCACCTTGACCCCGAATTTTTCACGGATCTCGGCGGCGGTCCTTGCCAAGAGCTCCGCATTGCTGCCGTTGACGCCGAGGTCGACGCCCGCC
>NZ_RZOI01001329.1:0-631 GCF_004022645.1 Mesorhizobium sp. M4A.F.Ca.ET.020.02.1.1
GATGAAGGCGTTGACGCCGGCCTTGGCGGCCGAATAATGCGCGCCACCGGCCATGGCGACGCGCGCCGAGACCGACGAGGTGACCAAGATGCGGCCGAAGCCGTTGGCGCGCATCGCAGGGGCAGCGGCCTGCGCCAGCCAGAAGCAAGCTTTCAGATTGACCGCCAGCGCCTCCTCCAGCTTGTCCTCGTCGAGCTCCTCGACCGAGGCCCAGGGGCAGCCGCCGGCGTTGTGGACGACGATGTCGAGCCGACCGGATTTGCGCACCGCATCGCCGACGAGTGCGTGCAGCGCCGGACGGGCCAGCCCGGCAAGCGCGACGGCGCGGACGGATAGGCCACGCGCGGACAACTCGGTGGCAAGCTCTTCAGCGACATCGAGCGTTCGGTTGGCGATAACGACCGAAGCGCCGGCCTCGGCGAAGCGCGTGACGATTGCCGCACCGATGCCGCGCCCGCCGCCGGTCACCAGCGCTGTCCTGCCCGTGAGGTCGAACGGGTTCGCCATCGCTCAGACGACGCCCGCGCCACGGACGAGATCGACGAAGCGGCCGAAGACTTCGGTGTGGCGGTCGACATCGGCGGGCGACGTCGCCGGGCACATCAGGAACATGGTGTGGAACGGCGTCACC
>NZ_RZOI01000132.1:0-10726 GCF_004022645.1 Mesorhizobium sp. M4A.F.Ca.ET.020.02.1.1
GGCCTGCAGGTGGTGAACCAGATCGCGCCGGACGACCGGCGCGCCGAAGTTGTGTCGGCCTTCTTCATCTGCTGCTTCTGCGGCAACGCGCTGCCGGTCATCGGCATCGGCATCCTGTCGAACTGGACGAGCGCGACGGCAGCAAGCCTGGCCTTTGCCGGGATGATCACGGTCTTTGCGCTGGTGGCGCTGGGGTTCGGCGCGAAATACGCGCGCTAGGGTTCAGCCGTCCGGCGTCTCGGGCGCCATGTTCGCGCGCTGGCGCGGCACGCCGAGACCAGTGTCCGGCGGTTCGCCGGCGGCCGGCCTGCCCTCGATCATGTGCAGGGTGCGCCAGCCGCCGAAACGGTAGTAGGCGGCGGCCAGCGCCAGTGAAGTGATCGAGCCGGCCGGAAAGCTCCACCAGAGCGCCTCCTCGCCGATCACGCTCCGGAAGAAATAGGCAAAGCCGGTGCGCACGATCAGCACCGAGATCACCAGGATGATCAGCGGCGGCATCACCGCGCCGGTTGCGCGCACTGTGGCGAACAGCACGATGGTGACGCCGAACAGGATGAACGACCAGGACGCGACATTGTTGATGTGGGCGGCGATGTCTATGGCCGCGCTGTCGGTGCTGAGGAACAGGCTGAGGATCGAACGGTCGAAGAAAAACAGCAGGAAGACCAGCGCGCCGGTCAGCACCAGGTTGAAGCCGACGCCCGAAGCCGCGACCTTGCCGATGCGATCCCAGCGCCCGGCGCCGACATTCTGCGCCGCCATCGAGGAGACGGCGGCGCCGATGGCGAGCGCCGGCATCTGGATATAGGTCCAGAGCTGCGCGGCGATGCCGTAGGCGGCGGCGACCTGAGAACCGTAGGAATTGACGATGCCCATGACCGTCAGCGCCGCGGCGGAAATCACGATCATCTGCAGGCCCATCGGCACGCCCTTGAAGACGACGATCCTGAGCAGCGCCGGATCGGGCCGCAGCAGGGCGAGGTTGGCGCCGGCGAGCCTCAGCGGATGCTTGCGGGCATAGAGCACGATCAGGATGGCGATCACGCTCACCGTCTGGCCGATCAGCGTGGCGGTGGCGGATCCGGCGATGCCGAGCTCCGGGAACGGCCCGAGGCCGCGGATCAGCAGCGGGTTGAGCACGATGTCGAGGACGACCGCCAGCGCCATGAAGACGAACGGCGTGCGCGAATCGCCGGCACCGCGCAGCACCGTCATGACGAAGGACAACAGGTTCATCATCGGCACGGCGACGAAGATGATGCGCAGGTAGGAGCGTGCCAGCGGCAGCGCGTCGGCCGGCGTGCCCAGCGTGTTGAGGATGGCGTCGACCCAGATCCAGCCGTAGACGGCGAACACCACCGAGACGAGGAAGAAGAAGGTGGCGCTGGTGCCGACGATGCGCCGCGCCTCCGGCAGGTCGCGGGCGCCGACCGACTGCGCGACCAGGATGGTGGCGGCCATGCCGATGCCGAACACCGTGCCGAGGATCAGGAACAGCACCAGATTGGCGTTGGAAGTCGCGGTCAGCGCCGCCTCGCCGAGGAAGCGGCCGACCCATACGGCATTGATCGAGCCGTTGAGCGACTGCAGCACGTTGGAGCCGAGCACCGGCAAGGCGAACAGCAGCAGCGTGCGCGGGATCGGGCCGCTGGTGAGGTCGCCGGTGCGCCGGCGGGCAGGTGTCTTCTCGTCCATGGTGGGGCACCGAAAATGAATCAGGCCCGCGATCCTATCGCAGGCCTGTTTCGCATACATCCATTTCCGCCAGATCGATGGCCACGCTGCCCGCCGGCTGCGTGAGCCGTATCGGAAAGGCCGGGCGCGAAATTCACGCCTGGTCCCCCTCCACCGTCTATTGCCGATAGAGGATCATGCCGGCATGGTGCAGGATGCCGTCAACGAACTCGCCGTCGGCGGTGAACCCCGTGTCGTCCCAATAGTAGATGTGGCTCGCATTTATCTCGTAACGTCCCTCGTAGGCGCGCTCGCGATTGCCGCGCGCCTCGAGATAGCGGCCGGTTGGCAGGAGTTGATGCCGGATATGGCCATCTGCCGTAACCCACATGCCGACGTAGGGATGGGTGGCATCGGACATGCTCATTTGCCTTCCGCCTGCTGCCGATAGAAGTGTGCAATATCCTGCGGTTTGACCACCCGCGCGTAATTCAGCTCCTGACGGATCTTCCACGCGCCGTCGATGCAGACCCAACCGAGCTGCGAGCGCCCGTCGAATGCGACGACCTCTCCGTCGAGGCGGCTGATCTGCCCGACAAAACCGATTGTCGTGGAGGCGACATCGCCTCCCGCAATCTGATCATCACCGCCGGTGAGCGCGTGGCGAACGGAGCGTGCGCCATTCTGGAGGTTCTCCCAGTTCGCTCCGTAGACAGCGGCGTTGTCGAAAAGCTGTGTCGGGCCGGGTGCGAAATTGTCGTAGAAGACGCCCCGGGGTGCCTTCACATCATAGTAGCGGCTCATCTTCTCGGCGAAGACGAAGGTCGGGTCGCCTTCATTGCGTTCCCACCCCTCCATGATCCACGATTTGTGAAGGGCAAGCGGGGCGTTGCCTCCGTCCAGCGGACAGGGTTGGGCCGCGACTGGCTCGGCCAGGGCCAGCAAACAGGCTGCTAGAAGTAGTGCTTTCATGTCGATCTTCCTTCTGGTTGTCGAATGGCACCAAAAGGTTGGACGAGAATTGATGTTGCGTGTATCTGTCGAATGCTCGACTGGCTGGTTAGTAATGTTTGACAATGCGACTGGACTATAATCTTCTCCCCCTCTTTCTTGCCGTGGCCGAGGAGGACAATTTTCGCGCCGCCGCTGATCGTCTAGGGGTCACCCGCTCTGCCGTCAGCCAGGGAATACGACGGTTTGAAGACGATCTCGGTGCGATGCTCGTCACGCGCACCACCAGGGCCGTGCGCCTGACCGAGGCGGGACAGCGGCTTTATGATGCGCTCTGTCGGCCCATGTCCGATATTGTGCAGGCGCTTGAGGGTGTCGATGGTGACCAATCCCCAAGGGGGAGGCTGAGGATCGCGGTCACCTCGATTGCCGAGCCGTTTTTGTCCGGTCCTTTGTTGACGACCTTTGCCGAAGCGCATCCGCACGTGATTGTCGATGTCACCGTAACGGATGAGGAATTCGACATCGTTGCCGCCGGGTTCGATGCCGGGGTTCGGTTGGGCGAGGTCATAGAGCAGGACATGATCGCCGTGCCTGTCGGTGGGCAAGTGAGGGAGGCTGTCGTCGCTTCTCCCGAATATCTGGTGGCGAATGGCATGCCGGAACATCCCCGCGATCTGGTCCGCCGCCGCTGCATTGGTTGGCGCCGCTCGCCGGAAAACGCGCCTTATCGATGGGAATTCGAAGAGAACGGCACTTCCTTCAATGTCGCGGTTGAGCCGCAGATCACCACCAATGATTTGCGCCTCATGCTGCGCAGCGCTCTGGCTGGGGCTGGTATCACCTTCGCTACCGAGGAGACTTTCCGCCCCTATGTCGAGAGCGGCGCGCTCGTCTCCTTGCTTGAGCAATATCTGCCCTCATTCCCGGGCTTTTTTCTGTATTTCCCAAACAGAAGGAATATGGCTCCGAAGCTGCGGGCCCTGGTCGATCACATCAATGCCGGCAACCCAGGTGGACGTCGCGGTCGATCGCGCTGACCGACCGTCTATCGCCGCGAGCACCGGCGAACCACCTTGTTCTTGCCGGCTTGTGGAGATCGATGCGACGCCGGAAAATTCCGCCTGGCGCGAAAATCGCTTCACACTTTCGGCATCAAGCCCTGGCGTGCGTTTATCCAGTCATGTTCTCAAAGCGTGCGGAATGGGCTATTGATCCCGGGTGCGTGGGGCCGCACTCCTTAATAGATCTTATCGATAGCCGGGGGGATCATGTCCGATACTGTGCTGTTTCCTGAGCGCCTGAACCGGCGCGCGTTTCTCGGTGCGTCCGCTCTGGGAGCCGCCTCCGTGGCTCTTTCGGCCTGCACCACCACCGACGTGGCGCCACCGGCGGCAGCGCCGCCGCCGCCAAGCGATTCGGCTTTCGGCGCTGCCGAGAGCATGTATGCGGCACGCGTCGACGAGGGCTATCAGCTGCCGGCAATCCCGGCGGCCAAGCTCGATCCGAAGTTCGTGCGCCAGATCGTGCCCGACCCGACCGGCGAAAAACCCGGCACGATCGTCGTCGACACCTCCGAGCATTTCCTCTATCTGGTGCGCGACGGCGGCGAGGCCATCCGCTATGGCGTCAGCCTCGGCAAGGCCGGTTTCGGATGGACCGGCAGCGCCGTGGTTCAGGCGCGAAAGAAGTGGCCGGTCTGGACGCCGCCGCCGGAAATGATCCAGCGCCGGCCGGAACTGGCGAAATACAAGGACGGCATGCCGCCCGGTCCGCAGAGCCCGCTCGGCGCTCGGGCGCTCTATCTCTTCCGCGACGGCAAGGACACGATGTACCGGCTGCACGGCACGCCGGAGTGGGATTCCATCGGCAAGAATGCTTCGTCCGGCTGCGTGCGCTTCATGAACCAGGACATCATCGACCTCTACAGTCGTGTTAACGGCGTCGCGCAGGTCTACGTGCGCCCGAACCTGTCGCCCGCCGGCAAGCTCACGGCCGTGTCGAACAGGACGGCCGAGCCGATCGATGCCGGCGTGCCGAGGGACGCGGAGATCTTGAAGTAGATCATCGGCAAATGGCCTGAAGGCGGACGCGCCCGGCGCGTCCGCCTTTCTGTCTGCAGCTAGTTCGTGGCGAGGTTCGGCAGCGTCACCTGGTAGACCAGGAACATGGTGTCGACATCGGCGCCGTCCTCGGCCTTGTAGGGCGCGCCGACCTGGAAGCCGTCCTGGGTCAGGAAATCGTTGTCGTTAGCGACGAACAAGAAGTAGTCGTCGGGCAGCTTCGGATCGAGCACGCTGACCAGCGACATCGCCTCCCATTTCTCAGAGAGATTGTCCTTGTCGTTCGGCTTGCCATTGTGCAGGCCGAAGCGGCCAAGCTGGGCCTTGTCGTTGATGTCGATGAACGGCGTGAGCTTGGCCGGGCTCACCGACGGATCGAGCACGCCCTTCGGCGCCACCGGTTTGTCGGCGGCGTCGAACGGGCCGCCGGCGATGTCGGTCGCGCCGGACAGGTCGACGATGTTGATCTTGCGGTAGAGCGACTCTTCGCCCTTCACGCCCTGGCCGTTGCCGCTGTCGCGCGTCAGCATCAGGAAGCTTGTGTTGGAGAGCGCGACGATCTCGCTCTGGGCCGCCACCTTGGTCTTGTCCTTGGCGTCCTTAAACACCGGCAGCGGCACGACATATTCATGCGCCAGCTTGAGATGGGCGAGGTCGGAAGCGTCGTAGACCAGCGCCCTGGTGTTCTGGCGCGTCGAACCGGAATCACCGCCATCCTGACGCGGCGCCGACTGCAGCACGGCGATCAGGAACTTGCCGTCCGGCGTCAGCGACATGCCTTCCAGGCCCTGGTTGTTCTGGCGGCCGGTCTCGGGATCCTTCGGGTCGGGCTCGGCGGCACCCGGGCCCGGATTGTCGGAGGCGAAGTTCGGCTTGCCGTGGCGCATCGGCACCAGGGCGGCCGGCGGCTGGGTGGCCGACATCAGGCGGCCTTCGGCCGAGAAACGATAGATGTTCGGGCCGTATTCGTCGGAGATGAACATGGTGCCGTCGGGCAGCCGCACGATCGCCTCGTCGTCCAGCGAGAGCTTGCCATTGTCGGCCTGCGGCAGGATCGGCATGTCGCCGGCTGCCGGGCGGACGCCGTTCAGCGGGTCGAGGCCGGTCGCCTCAGCGCCCTTGTCGTCGGTCAATAGCAAGGTGTCGGCGAGCGTCGCCTTGACACCCGACTGTTCCTGGCCGGCGGCGGGCGCCGCGCCGGGAGCAGTCGGGGCAAGCTCGATCGAAATGGTGTTGAGGCGGGCGCGGTAATCGGTGGTGCCGACGACGTTGTAGCCGCGATCCGGCAGCAGCCACAGTGAACCCTTGTAGGCGTTTCCGTCACGCGCCCAGCCCTTGACGTCGATCGCCATGCCGGAACCGGAGCCGAAGGTCTCGCCGAACTTGTCCTTCTGGCTGGCGGGGATACGGCCGACGCCGACCAGGCCCTTGTTGACATAGGCGACGCCATCGGCGAGCGCGGGCGTCAGGGTGGTGAACAGGGCAAGTGTCGCGCCAAGTGCGGCAGTCCGGCTGAGATGTTTCATCGATATCCCCTTGTGACAGAGCATGCCTGAGCGGGTGTCGCATCGACATGCCGCCAGCACCTTCCGCAAGCGGTCTAGGACTCCAACATGATACTTGCGTGACATGCCGCGCCGGCGCGTGCCCGGAACCATTTTCCAATCGGAACCGTTGCAGGCGAGCCCAGGCATCGCCGCGATGGTCGGTCGAGCCATGGGCTCAGGAGGACAAATGGGTTTCGATCAGTATCACGAGCCGGCGGAGGAATTGACGCAGAAGGTGCGGACCTTTGCCCGCATGATCACATCGCTGATCGAGGAGGCGGAGGCGATCAGTTGGTACGAACAGCGCATGTCGGTGGAAAAGGACGCGCAGGCGCGCGCCATCATGAAGAATGCGCAAGGTGAGGAATTCAAACATTTCGGCATGAATCTCGAATTCCTGCTGCGTCAGAAGGAAGACTGGCGGGCGGAGCTGAAGGAGATCCTGTTCACCACTGGCGACATCGTCAAGGCTGGCGAGAAGGGCGAGAAGAAGGTGGATTGAGGCCTGCCCGGCCAGCCTTCGGCAATGCTTTCAGTCGCTTTCTCTCGCGATCAGCTCCAGCGGCCAGACCTCGCGCATGATCCGCGCCCCTTCCGGGCCGGCGAAGGCAGGAAGCGATGCGAGCAGCATCTCGGCCAGCCGCCGGCCCATCGGTTCAAGCGCCGGGCGGAAGGCGGTCAGCGCCGGGGAAAAATAGCGGCAGAGCGGGGTGTCGACGATGACGATCACCGCGATGTCATGGCCGGGTCGGATGCCCATTTCGGCGAGCGCCTTGCAGCCGCCGAGCGCCATGGCGTCGTTGTTGAAGATGATGGCGGTGGGCCGGTCTTTTGCCAGCATCACACGCGGCGTCACCTGATAGCCGCCGGCCTCGTTGATGAAGCCGTCGGCGATCAGGGCAGGATCGACCTCGATGCCATGCCGCTTCAAGGCTTTGCGGTAGCCGTCGAGGAACAGGTAGCCGAAATTGAGGTTGAGGGCAGGGCGAATGGCGGCGATGCGGCGGTGGCCGCGCGCCACCCACCTGTCGACGGCGTCGCTGCCGGCCTTCTCGAAATCGAGGTCCAGCGAAGGGTATGACTTGCCACCCGAACGGCTGCGGCCGAGCGTGGCGAAGGGAAAGCCTCTCTCGGCCAGATAATCGATGCGCTCGTCCTCGCGCCGTGTCCAGGCCAGCACTACCGCGTCGGCGCGGCGTGTCTCGACCACGCGGCGCAAGCGCTCCTGCTGGTAGTCGCCGGGCGCGCCCATCACCACGGTAAGGTCCAGCCCGCTTTCGGCGAGCCTGCCCTGCAGCCCGATCAGCAGCGGGATGAAGAACGGTTCGCCATATTGCTGGTCGCCCGGATGCGGCTGCAGCATGAAGGCGATCGAACGGGTGGCGCCTTGCCGCAAGCTGCGGCCGGACTGGTTGGGGGCGTAGTTCAGCTTCTTGGCCGCATCCAGCACGCGCTGGCGCGTGTCGGCATTGACGTCGGCGCGGCCGTTCAGCGCGCGCGACACGGTGCCGATCGAAATGTTCAGGTGACGCGCAAGGTCGTGGATGCTGGACGCCAAGGACGGTTCTCCCCTGCCTTGGCTAGCACCGGCTGCCGCTCAGGCCAAGGCTTTGGGATGATTTTCGCAAAACAGCCGATTGACATTCTACGCTATCGGGTGTGTTCTCGTAAACGTTTACGGAAAAACGTTTACGGTGATGCCGTGGACGCCGTGACGATCGGCCTGGAGGCGCCGAGCGGAGGAGGAGCGCTGGATGAAGGTCGTCCTGGCCGGCTGCGGAGCGATGAGCAGGCAGTGGCTCGATGCCGCGAGGCAGATCGACGGGCTTGCCATTGTCGGCCTTGTCGATCTCGACGCCGAGCGGGCGAAGGCGAGGGCAACCGAATACGCGCTTTCCGCCGCCGTCATCGGCACCAATCTCGACGCTGTCCTTGATGAGACCAAGCCTGACGCAGTGTTCGACGTCGTCGTTCCCGCCGCCCGCCGTGACGTCGCGCTTTCGGCCTTTGCCCACAACTGCCATCTGCTGACCGAAAAGCCGCTCGCCGACAGTCCGGAAAATGCGCGCGCCATCATCGAGGCCGCGCGCCGGGCGGGGCGCGTCCATGCCGTCGTGCAGAACCGCCGCTATGTCGCCAATGTCCGGCGCATCCGTCGCTTTCTCGACTCCGGCGCCATCGGCAAGCCGACCAGCATCCATGCCGATTTCTTCGTCGCACCGCATTTCGGCGGCTTTCGCGAGGAGATGGCGCATGTGCTGCTGCTCGACATGGCGATCCACACCTTCGATGCCGCCCGCTACATGGCCGCCGGCAAGCCGGCCAGCGTCTACTGCCAGGAGTGGGAGCCGGCCAGTTCCTGGTACCGGCAGGGATCGTCGGCCAGCGCCGTCTTCGATTTCGGCGGCGGCAAGGTCTTCACCTATGCGGGCAGCTGGTGCGCCGATGGCTTCCGGACCAGCTGGGAAGGGAGCTGGCGCATCGTCGCCGAGCGCGGCAGCCTGCTCTGGGACGGCTTTGATGGGCTGAAGGCGGAGGCTGTGATTCCGGGCCGCGACGGTCTGTTCGACAAAATCCAGCCAATCGAGGTGCCGCCACTCGACGCATCCGACCGCGTCGATGGTCATCTCGGCATCATCAGGGATTTCATGCATGCGGTCGAGACCGGCACCGAGCCGGAAACGCGCGGCACCGACAACATCAACAGCCTGGCCATGGTCTTCGGCGCGATCGAAAGCGCCGAGACCGGGCATCGCGTGGCCATCGGACAGGAAGCATAATGACGCCAAACCCGCTCCTCGATATCAGGATCGGCACCATGGTTCGGGCCAATCTCGACGACCCGGCCGCCTATATCAAACAGATCCTGCCGCTCGGCTTCGAGAGCATCCAGCCGTTCTTCTGGCAGACGCTTGGCGGCAAGGACCTGCCGCGGCTCGCCGGCCAGATCCGCGAGGCGATCGGCGATGCCGACGTCACCATCTCGTCGATCGGCGTGTTCGGCAATCCGCTGGAGAGCGGCGAGGTCGATCGCGGCGTGCTCGCGGCCTGGGAGACGGTCATCGACCATGCGCATCTGTTCGGCGCTTCCACGGTCAGCGGCTTCACCGGCCGCATCCGCGGCAAGCCGCTGACCGATAGCCTGCCGCGCTTCCGCGAGGTCTGGGGGCCGCTGGCGAAGCGCGCCGCGGACAAGGGCGTGCGCATCGCCTTCGAGAATTGCGCCATGGACGGCAACTGGGCTGCCGGCGACTGGAACATCGCCCACAATCCCGACGCATGGGAGCTGATGTTCAATGAATTGCCGGATGACAATCTCGGCCTCGAATGGGAACCCTGCCATCAGCTCGTCTACCTGATCGACCCGATGCCGCAGATCCGCAAATGGGCGCCGCGCATCTTCCATGTCCACGGCAAGGACGCCACCGTGCGCTGGGACGTCATCCGCGAGCACGGCGTGTTCGGCCGGCTGCCCTTCGTGCAGATGCGCACGCCGGGCTTCGGCGACAGCGACTGGACGCGGGTGATCAGCGAATTGCGGCTGGCCGGCTACAAGGGCGCCATCGACATCGAGGGTTGGCACGACCCTGTCTATCGCGACGACCTGGAGATCACCGGGCAAGTGCGCGCGCTGGATTATCTCAAGCAATGCAGGGGAGGTGCCAGCTACCTGCCAAATCCGATGTGAGGCCAAATTTGACGTGAGTGGCCGGCGGGAGGAGCCGGCCGGCCAGTTTTGCGGCGCACTGCCGAAACGAATGTCGAAAACCCTCGCTTGGCGAGGAAACAAAGGGAGGAACGTGCATGAGCATCGCATTGAGAACGACACTACTGCGCACGACTGTTGTGGCCGCCGCCACGGCGCTTGCCGCCGCCATTTCCACCTTGCCGGCGCAGGCGCTCGACGCCCAATGGTGCAAGGACGTCCACATCCGCTTCTTCGTCGGCGGGGCAGAGGGCGACGCCTTCGGTACCATCGTCTATAATGGCGCCAAGCAGGCGGCGGCCGATCTCGGCCCCAAGGTCGACTACATCTTCTCCCAGTGGGACGTCGAGAAGATGGTGCAGCAATTGCGCGAGGCGGTTGCGGTCAAGCCCCAGGGCATTGCTATGATGGGCCATCCGGGCGACGCCGCTATCATGCCGCTGGCCGAGCAGGCGCACAAGGACGGCATCAAGATGATGTACCAGAACGTGCCGGTGCCGAAGGTGGTGGCGGCGTTCGGCGGCGGCTATGTCGGCGCGCAGCAGGAGCAGCAGGGCCGCGCGCTCGGCGCCGAGGCGTTCAAGCTGGCCGGGCTCAAGGCCGGCGACAAGGCGATCATGATCGGCCCGTTCGAAAACGAGAGCCGCGGCGCGCGCGAGCGCGGCACGGTCGCGGCCCTGAAGGAGGCCGGCGTCGAGGTCATCCAGCTGTCCTCGCCGCCGAGCGGCGAATGGGCGTCGGACCCCAACCTCGCCATTCCGGTGATCACTGCGGCACTGCTCAAC
>NZ_RZOI01001330.1:0-630 GCF_004022645.1 Mesorhizobium sp. M4A.F.Ca.ET.020.02.1.1
CTTCCCAGAAGCGCGACTGCGAGGGGTAGTTCGGCACGCCCTCGAACATCAGCGTCGTGGCGCCGTTGGCGAGCGGCCCATAGACGATATAGCTGTGGCCGGTGACCCAGCCGACATCGGCGGTGCACCAGTAGATGTCGCCGTCATGGTAATCGAAGACATATTGGTGCGTCATCGAGGCGTAGACGAGATAGCCGGCGGTGGTGTGCAGCACGCCCTTCGGCTTGCCGGTCGAGCCGGAGGTGTAGAGGATGAACAGCGGATCCTCCGCCTTCATCTTCTCCGGCTTGCAGTCGGCCTTAACGGTCGCGGCTTCCTCGTGGTACCAGACGTCGCGTCCCGGTGCCCAGCCGACCTTGCCGCCGGTTCGGCGCACCACCACCACCTTGTCGACCCTGGTGCCGGCCTTGGCGGCGATCTCGACCGCCTTGTCGGTATTTTCCTTCAGGGGGACATGTTTGCCGCCACGCAGGCCCTCATCGGCGGTGATGACGATGGTCGACTTGCAGTCGTCGATGCGGCCGGCGAGCGCGTCCGGCGAGAAGCCGCCGAAGACGACCGAGTGGATGGCGCCGATCCGCGTGCAGGCCAGCATCGCATAGGCCGCTTCCGGGATCATCGGCATGTAGA
>NZ_RZOI01001331.1:0-630 GCF_004022645.1 Mesorhizobium sp. M4A.F.Ca.ET.020.02.1.1
GCCTTCAAGCGCATGATCGAAAACCCGATGGGCATGCTGGTGTAAGAAGGGAAAGGCGGTGCGGAAATTCTTCACCAGCCTTTTTGCCTTCATCCTCTCCAGTTCGGCCGGCACGCTGGTGGCGCAGCAGCTGGCCGTCCTGACCGGCGCGGAAGAGGAATACACACTGGTTTTCGCGGCGACTGCCCTGATCATTGTCGTCGTGACGATCCTCTTCTTCGCCGTGCAGTTCTTCGCCGACCCGGTTCGTGCCGTCGACCGGACATTGTGGTGGCTACTGGTGTTTTTCGGTCTCGCGCTGCTTGCGCTGGTGGGATGGACCTTTTCAGTGCCGGCCGAGAATCGGGCGACCGCGAGCGACCTTTCGATGATCGCCGGGATGATCCTTCCCGGTGTCGCGACGATCATCGTGCATTGGCTGTTCGTACGCTGGCGGCTCAAGCGCTCGGCGGCAGGGTTCGGCAGGGATGGGGCAAGCGCATGAAGACAATTCTCTGCTATGGCGATTCGCTGACCTGGGGTTATGACGCCGCCAGCCTCGGCCGCCATGCGCCGGAAGACCGCTGGCCGAGCGTGCTCAAGGCAACGCTCGGTGACGGCGTCGAGGTTATCGCCGAAGGCCTGAACGGC
>NZ_RZOI01001332.1:0-627 GCF_004022645.1 Mesorhizobium sp. M4A.F.Ca.ET.020.02.1.1
CCATCAGCTCCGCAATCAGCGCATCGCTGGCCGGCAGCGGGATCATCAGCGCCGCCTGCCGCTGCAAGAGCTCGCGCACCTCGTAGATCTGCCTGACCTCGTCGGGTGACAGCCTTCTCACCATCGCGCCCTTGTTGCGTTCGCGGGTGACGACGCCGAGCTTCTCCAACTGGTAGAGCGCCTGGCGGATGGTGTGGCGCGACACCGGGAAGCGTCCGAGCAGCACATCTTCGACCAGCCGTGTGCCGGGCGCGAGGCGGCCGAAGATGATGTCCTCCTCCAGCGCCTTAACGACGTCGGCTTCCTTGCCGCCATAGTCTGCCACGTGGAGCATTTTCTTGTCCTTGCCGCGTCCTTTGCGGTCACTCTAGCCGCAGAGAGAGCCTTTCCGCAACTGCAGCGCATGGTCTGGATAATCGATAATACGACCATGCGTGACAAGTTATGATCGCCACATTGTAGGTATTTCTGCTGGAACCAGATTAGAATTATTGACAATCTGAGCCATTTGCCTATGGTGACGATCGGCGGTTGCTCCACCAGGGCGCCTGCAGTCAGCGTGAAATCCAGCCCCAAGGTGTCGATTGGCGTATCGCGGCCTCAGGAAGGGACTGACGAGCTACGGCG
>NZ_RZOI01001333.1:0-622 GCF_004022645.1 Mesorhizobium sp. M4A.F.Ca.ET.020.02.1.1
GAGTACCACTGCAAGCCGCTCGGCGACACCGACTGGAACGGCTCGGGCATGCACGCCAACTTCTCGACCGCCTATATGCGCGAAGTCGGCGGCAAGGCCTATTTCGAAGCGCTGATGGCTGAGTTCGACAAGAACCTGTTGGATCACATCGCCGTCTACGGCCCGGACAACGACAAGCGTCTGACCGGCAAGCACGAGACCGCGCCGTGGAACAAGTTCAGCTACGGCATCGCCGACCGTGGCGCTTCGATCCGCGTGCCGCACTCCTTCGTCAAGAACGACTACAAGGGCTATCTGGAGGATCGCCGTCCGAACTCGCAGGGCGACCCCTACCAGATCGCTTCGCAGATCCTGAAGACGATCGCGTCGGTCCCGGCCAGCGGCCAGGTTTCGGCCGCCGCCTGATCCAAGCCGGGGCGCGTTCGCGCTGCGACGGATACTCTGCGACAAGAAAGCCCCGGCGGAAACGCCGGGGCTTTTTTTGCATGGGAATCGCCGGCGATCACGCCGCGCGACCTGAGCGCCGCCACCATCGGCGACAATAAAAAAGCCCTCGGAGGGAGACCTCCGAGGGCTCTAAATCTCAATCCGATCAGAAGTTTAGATCGAATAGTACATGTCG
>NZ_RZOI01001334.1:0-613 GCF_004022645.1 Mesorhizobium sp. M4A.F.Ca.ET.020.02.1.1
ACCATCGACTACGTCAAGGAGCGCAAGGCCTTCGGCAAGGCGGTCATCGATTTCCAGAACACCCAGTTCAAGCTGGCCGAGCTGAAGACCGAGGCCACGATCGGCCGCGTCTTCTACAATGACTGCGTCGCCCGCCACATCGATGGCGGCCTCGATCCGGTCACCGCCTCGATGGCCAAATACTGGCTTAGCGACCTGCAGGGCAAGGTGGTCGACGAATGCCTTCAATTGCACGGCGGCTATGGCTACATGAATGAATACCCGATCGCCCGCATGTTCCGCGACGCTCGCGTCCAGCGCATCTACGGCGGCACCAACGAGATCATGAAATTGCTGATCGGGCGCTCTCTCTGAGCGCGGCGACCGGCAAACCCAAGGAGCAGGAAAATGGCCGAAGCTTACGTCTATGACGCCGTGCGCACGCCGCGCGGCAGAGGCAAGAAGGATGGCTCGCTGCACGAGGTGCCGGCGGTGCGGCTCGCCGCCAAAACGCTCGAGGCGCTGCGCGACCGCAACGGCCTCGACACCGGCACTGTCGACGACATCATCTTCGGCTGCGTCGACCCGGTCGGCGAGGCGGGCTCGGTAATTCCGCGCGCCGCCGCCTTCGAGG
>NZ_RZOI01001335.1:0-606 GCF_004022645.1 Mesorhizobium sp. M4A.F.Ca.ET.020.02.1.1
GTTCATATCCCACAACCTGGCGGTGGTGGATTACATGGCAGACCGCATCGCGGTCATGTGCGGCGGGCGTATCGTCGAGCTTGCGCCGCGCGAAATTCTGCTTAGGAGACCGATCCACCCCTACACACGCTCACTGGTTGCCGCAGTACCTTTCCCTGATCTCGACAGGCCGATGGATTTCAAGACGCTGAAGCTCGGCGGCGCTTCCGACACCAGCGCTTGGGGACCGCAATTCCGCGACGAGGGCGAAGAGGATACGCTGTCGCCGCTCGACCTTGGCGGCGGCCACCTCGTGCTGGCCCGACGTTCGGCCGATGTCAGCGAGCTACGCCCTTGATCAGCCGGCGCACCGTCCTTGGGCTCATGGCTTCGGCATTTCTGCCGAATACGTCAAGCGCCGGCGATCTGGAGCCGGAATTTCTTCAGCCGCGGCTGCAGGCCGGGGCGCTGCCGGCACTCGCCGAACGTCTGCCGAAGCGCCCGCGCGCGTTGAATCTCGCTGCGATCGGCCGGCAGCCCGGCCAGTATGGCGGCACGCTGCGCACGATCATCGGCAGCCAGAAAGATATCCGGCTGATGACGATCTATGGGTATGCTCGCCTGGTC
>NZ_RZOI01001336.1:0-605 GCF_004022645.1 Mesorhizobium sp. M4A.F.Ca.ET.020.02.1.1
TCATGTGGCCGATCTCGGCTGCCAGCCCGCGCCTGCCGTGATAGATGTGGCCGTCGGCGACGACGCCGCCGCCGATGCCTGTCGAGACGGTGACGAACACCAGCGATCCGGCGCCGCGGCCGGCGCCGAAGCGCCATTCGCCGAGCGCTGCCGCATTGGCGTCGTTCTCGAGCCGCACCGGCAGGCCGAACTGCCGGCTGAGGATGTCGATCAGCGGCACATTGTGCCAGCCGGCCAGCGTCGGCGGCCCGATGACGATGCCGGCCTTGGGGTCGAGCGGACCGGGCGCGCACATGCCGATGCCGGTGACTTTGGCCTGCGGGTGCTCCTTGAGCAATTTGTCCGCCAGCGTGATGATCTGGCCGATCACCGCCTCCGATCCTGCGCCGGCGAGCGTCGGCGCCGAGACGCGGGCGACGACGTCGCCGCCGCGCTCGATCAGCGCGCCGCGCAGCTCCGTGCCGCCGAGATCGAAAGCGAGCGCGACCGTGTTCATCACGCGGCGGCCTTCAGGCCGTGCAGCCAGGCCATGCGCTGCGCGAGGTCGGGGTCGCCGAAGGCAAGCGAGCCAAGCACCACCGTATCGGCGCCGGCGGCGCGCACGC
>NZ_RZOI01001337.1:0-603 GCF_004022645.1 Mesorhizobium sp. M4A.F.Ca.ET.020.02.1.1
GGGCGCTGCCTTCCTCAAGGCTGCCTCGGCCTGGCCAAGCCCGGTGCTGGGGCGCCTGCCGGCCGATTGCCCCTACTGCGTCGCGGTCGGCGCCGTCGCCGGCGGCAATGGCATTGGCCTGCCGGACGCGCTCTCTGCCTTCCTGCAAACCTTCTTCTCGAACCTCGTTCAGGCGGCGATCCGGCTCGGCGTCGTCGGCCAGCTCGATGCCACCGCATTGTTAGCCGGCTTTGAGCCGCTTGCGCTTACCACCGCCGCCCGCGCCGCCGCCTCCACGCTCGACGATCTCGGTGGCTGCGCCTTCGTTTCCGACGTCATGGCGATGCGTCACGAAACCCAATATTCCCGGTTGTTCCGCTCATGATCGTGCTCGCCTTCGCGCTTTCCCTTGTCCTGCTCATCATCACCGCGCTGCATGTCTATTGGGGCATTGGCGGCATCTGGCCGGGCACGGATGCCAAATCCTGCGCCCGTGCCGTCGTCGGCTTCCGCGGCGTCGACGAGATGCCGTCGCCTGGCGCCAGCTTTGCCGTTGCCGCCTGTCTTGGCCTGGCGACGCTTTGGCCGCTGGCGCTTGAGGGCGTCTTTGCCTCGCCCTTTCCC
>NZ_RZOI01001338.1:0-601 GCF_004022645.1 Mesorhizobium sp. M4A.F.Ca.ET.020.02.1.1
CTCCTGCGGCGCGGGCCTGATCTTCTGGCGAAGGTCGTCAAGCGGGGTGGTGCCCGGGCGGCCGCCCGGCAGCGCGCCGACCTGCGCGGCGGTTCCGTCGGAACCGATCGCCGCCACCGCGGGCTCGGGCGTCGGCAGCGAGCGCTGGACCTCGTCGAAGGTCGGGCCGGCGATGGCCGGCTTGGCGGACGCCGTCAGGGCCGCGGCCATCGGCCTCAAGCCGAAGAAGGCGACCAGGAACACCACGACGATGAAGGCCCCGGCATTGATCATGGTGCCGGTATATGTCCCGATCGAGGCCATGATGCCCGGCTGCTCGATCGGCTCGCCGTCGAGCCCGTCGATGAACTCGACCGCGGAGACGTCGATGACGTCGCCGCGTTTGTCGTCGAAGCCGGTGGCCGAGGCCACCATTTTCTGGATGTCGGCGACGCGCTTGGCGATCTGCTCGGGCGTGGCGTCCTTGCCGAGAATGGTCGCCAGGCGCTGCTGGTTGACGACAACGGCGATCGACATCTTGGTGACCGTATAGCCGTTGGAGACGGTAGCTATCTTCTTGGAGTTGATCTCGTAGTTGGTGATCTCCTCCTTGCGGTCGTTC
>NZ_RZOI01001339.1:0-599 GCF_004022645.1 Mesorhizobium sp. M4A.F.Ca.ET.020.02.1.1
GTCTATTGCTCGGTCGGCACCCATCCACACAATGCGGCGGAAGAACTCGACGTGACCGCCGACGAGCTGGTGCGCCTTTCCGCGCACCCAAAGGTGGTGGCGATCGGCGAGGCCGGGCTCGACTATTTCTACGACCGCGCCCCGCGCGATGCGCAGGCGCAAGGTTTTCGCACTCATATCGCGGCGGCGCGCCAGACCGGCCTGCCGCTGGTCATCCATTCTCGCGATGCCGACGACGACATGGCCGCGATCCTCGAAGACGAGACAGGGAAGGGCGCTTTCCCCTTCATTCTGCATTGTTTTTCGTCGGGGCGCAGGCTGGCCGAGGTCGGCGTCGCGCTTGGCGGCTACGTCTCGTTCTCCGGCATCCTGACCTTCAAGAACTCGACCGATTTGCGCGCCATCGCCGCCAACGTGCCGCGTGACCGGCTGCTGGTCGAAACCGATGCGCCTTATCTCGCGCCGATCCCGTTTCGCGGCAAGCGCAACGAGCCGGCCTATGTCGCCAACACCGCCAGGGTGCTGGCCGAGACGATCGGCGTCGGCGAGGCCGAGATCGCCGATATCACCACGGACAATGTCTTCCGGCTGTTCCGGAA
>NZ_RZOI01000133.1:0-10724 GCF_004022645.1 Mesorhizobium sp. M4A.F.Ca.ET.020.02.1.1
ATTGCGCAGCGTCAGCCCTTCCACCGAAGGCGGCAGCGGCGCCTTGCCGGGCTGCCCGGTGATTTCGTCGACGACCGTGTCCCAGATGACGCGCACATTCTCCTTCTTGAACAGCCGCTCGCGCAGGATGCGCTCGGCGCGGAAGTCGCCGCGCCGGTGAATGACGGTGACGCTCTTGGCGAGGTTCGAGAGATAGAGCGCCTCCTCCACCGCCGAATTGCCGCCGCCGACCACCGCGACATCCTTGCCGCGATAGAAGAAGCCGTCGCAGGTTGCGCAGGCCGAGACGCCGAAGCCCATGAAGGTCTGCTCGGAGGGAATGCCCAGCCATTTCGCCTGCGCGCCGGTGGCGATGATCAGCGCGTCGGCGGTGTAGGTGGTGCCGGAATCGCCCTTGGCCCGGAACGGCCGCACGTTGAGGTCGACCTCGGTGATGATGTCGTTGACGATGTCGGTGCCGACATGCTCGGCCTGCTTCAGCATCTGCTCCATCAGCCATGGACCCTGGATAGGATCGGCAAAGCCCGGATAGTTTTCGACGTCGGTGGTGATCATCAACTGGCCGCCCTGCTGCAGGCCGGCGACCAGCATGGGTTTCAGCATGGCGCGGGCGGCATAGATCGCCGCCGTATAGCCGGCTGGGCCGGAGCCGATGATGAGGACTGGCGCGTGCTTGGTGGTCATGAAAGCTCTCTGCTGAGGGCAGCCAAGGATTTTGATTAAAGGAAATCCCGCCCGATTGTCGCGCGTAATGTAAGTGCTGCCCGCGGCGCCAGCAAGGCGGGTTGGGATTCGTCCCCGGAAAGCTGCGCCGGCATAGCCGGCAATATCTCTCACCCTCCGGTCAAAAATCGTCGGACGGAGGGATGGCATGCATCGGAAAGTCTAATTACAAAATCACGAAAGATTCTTGCGCGCACGAAAGCCGACCATGCCGCTCAAAGCTGATCTCGACGCCATCGACTGGAAGATCCTGCGCGAGCTGCAGGATGACGGGCGCATGACCAATGTCGAGTTGTCCAACCGCGTCGGCATTTCGGCGCCGCCTTGCCTGCGCCGCGTCCGGCGGCTGGAGGAGGCCGGCATCATCCGCGGCTACCGCGCCCTGCTCAACGCGCCGGCGCTCGGCATGGATGTCGTCGCCTTCTGCCTCATCGGCCTGCATCATCAGGCCGACGCCGAGCTGAAGACCTTCGCCGAGCGCACGCGCGGCTGGCCGATCGTGCGCGACGCCTGGATGGTATCCGGTGAATCCGACTTCCTGCTGCACTGCGTGGCGAGCGACCTCGGCACCTTCCAGACCTTCGTCATCGAGGAACTGGCCTCGGCGCCGAATGTCGATACCGTGCGCACCGCGCTCACCATCCGTCGCGTCAAGGATGAGGGCCTGGTGGCGTTCTAAACCGCGCCCACCCGGCAATTAGGTCGCACAATCTGCGATAATCATTGCCCGTCATTAGCTTGCGTATCGCAAAACTGCCGTCCGCGGCCTTTTTGTTGAACCTGCCGCCGACCAGCCAGCCTTCCGCCAGCCCGGCCCTTCGACCGGCTTCCATGTCGTCGGCCTTGTCGCCAACGATGATCGATCGACCAATGTCCACACCCAACAAATCACGAGCACGCAAAAGCATGCCGGGATTGGGCTTGCGCATCGGATGATCGCCCATCGCCAGCTCACCCGTGCCACTCGAATGGTACGCACAGGCGAACACCATATCGATCCGGCATTGCTCGACTTCGAGAAGTGCCAGCAGCTTGGCATTCACGGCGGCGAATTCAGCCCAGCCGAAATAACCGCGCGCAATACCTGATTGGTTCGAGATGATAATTGCGGGAAGACCGACAAGATTGGCCGTTCGGATAACCGGTAGCATTTCCGGCCGCAGCACGATATCAGCGGGATCGCTCGGATAGCCGGTGTCGACATTGATGGTACCGTCGCGGTCGAGAAAGATCGCTGGCAGGCCAGTCGCAAAGGTCCTGTCGCGAGTCCGCTCAACCCAAAGACCGGGCTCATCGAGCGGATACGGCGGCTTGCTATCAGCCATTGCTGAGACGCGCTTCGACCGCCTCGCACAGATAATGGTAGAGGCACAGATGCCCCTGCTGGATGATCGGCGTCGAGATCGACGGCACGTTGAGCAGGATGTCGGTCAGCGGCTTGAGCTTGCCGCCGGTGTCGCCGGTCAGGCTGATCACCGTCATGCTCATCATGCGAGCCTGTTCGGCGGCAGCCAGGATGCTCGGCGAATTGCCGCTGGTCGAGATGGCGAGCAGCACGGCGCCTTGCGAGCCATGGGCCTCGACCTGGCGCGAGAAAACCGTGTCGAAACCGTAGTCGTTACCCCAGGCGGTCAGCACCGCCGCATTGGCCGGCAGCGCGATGACATTGTAGGCCTTGCGCTCCTTGAGGAAGCGGCCGACCAGCTCGCCGGCGATATGGATGGCATCGCTAGCCGAGCCGCCATTGCCGCAGATCAGCAGCGCCTTGCCTTGCGACAGCGCGGTGACGACCGTGCTCACGGCGCGTTCCATCTCGGCGGTAAGGTCGCGTTCGACCGTCGCCGTAAGCGCGGCCGCCGAGCGAACCAGATAGTCGTTCAGTGCGGACATGAAACCCTCAATTGGTAGCGCGCATCCTGCCGATGGTGCCGGTCGTGCTCTTGCCGGCGACGAGGTCGACCAGCACCACGCGCCCGCCGGCCTTCTGCACCACGTCGGCGCCGACCACCTTGTCGATCGTATAGTCGGCGCCCTTGACCAGAATGTCGGGCAACAAGGCTTCGATCAGCGCCAGCGGCGTGTCTTCCTCGAAGACGACGACGGCGTCGACCGAGGCTAGGGCCGCCAGCACGCAGGCGCGGTCGTGCTGGTCGTTGACCGGACGTCCCGGGCCCTTCAGCCGGCGCACCGAAGCATCGCTGTTGAGGCCGAGCACCAGCCGGTCGCACTGGCTGCGCGCCGCGTGCAGCAGGCTGACATGGCCGGCATGCAGGATGTCGAAGCAGCCATTGGTGAAGCCGACTGTCAGCCCTTCCTCTTTCCACGCGGCCACCATCCTGGCTGCCGCGGCGGCGTCGAGGATGGCATCCTTGTGCGCGACCGGCCCATGCGAGCGGAACAGCGCCCCCGTCAGTTCCTCGACCGTCAGCCGCGCCGTGCCGCGCTTGCCCACCACGACGCCGCCGGCGGCATTGGCGATTGTAGCGGCCTGCACACGGTCGGCGCCCGCCGCGAGTGCGAGCGCGAAGGTGGCGATGACAGTATCGCCGGCGCCGGAGACGTCGAACACCTCCCGCGCCTGCGTGGCGATGTGGCGCGCATCGTCGGGCTCGACGACGCTCATGCCCTTTTCGCTGCGCGTCGCGACGACGAAGTCGAAGCCATGCGCCGAGATCAGTTCCCGCGTCGCCGCCACGATCTCGTCATCGGCAAACACCGCGCGCCCCACGGCCTCGCCGAGTTCCTTGCGGTTGGGCGTGACCGCCGTCGCGCCTGCATAGCGGGCATAGTCGCGGCCCTTGGGATCGACCAGCACCGGCTTTCCCGCCTCGCGGCAGATCGAGATCAGCTCGCCGGCGACGCCGTCGAGCAGCATGCCCTTGCCGTAATCGGACAGGATGACGATGTCGGCGCGCGCAAGGGCCGTGCGGAAATGCTCGACCAGCGTCGATCGCTCGGCGGCGTTGAGCGACTTCACCTCCTCCTCGTCGAAACGCAACACCTGCTGATTGAGCGCGCTGAAGCGGCTCTTCGACGAGGTCATGCGGTCGCGCTGCTGCGACAGGCCGAATGTCTCGGCGCCAAGCTCGCCAAGCATCCGCATCAGATCGTCGCCCGCCTTGTCGGCGCCGATCACCGAAACAGGAATTGCGGCGGCGCCCAGCGAGACGATGTTGGAGACGACGTTGCCGGCACCGCCCATCGCCAGCATCTCGCCACGTCCGTGCAGCACCGGAATGGGCGCCTCCGGCGAGATCCGCTCGATCACGCCGCTGACGAAACGGTCGAGGATGAAGTCGCCGACCACCAGCACGGTGACGCCGCCAAAGCGCGCGATGGCGCGGTGCAAAGGTTCCGGGGAAGGCAGATGATGATTGATCATGTCACTGGCAACGCGCGGAAAAAGCCGTTTCTGAGGATGGTTCGGGGTTCAAATGGCTGGACGGTCGTTCATGGCGAAGCCGATATACCGCAATTCGAGCCAGCGCAACGGCGGCCGGGGGACGGGTCGCCGCAGAACCCCGGCCGGCCGTTCAGCTCTTCTGCAGGGCGACATGGACGCCGAGACCAACCAGCACCGCGCCGCCCGCGCGCTGCATCAGCCGCTGCGCGCGGCTCGAACGCCGCAGCCCGGCGATCATCGCCCCGGCCAGGAAGACGCACGCTATGTCGGCGGAGGAGAACATCAGGTTGACGAGGGTGCCAAGGATGACGAACTGCAGCCAGACCGGAAATGCCGCCGAGGCATCGATGAATTGCGGCAGGAACGCCATGAAGAAGATCGCCGTCTTGGGATTGAGCACTTCGACGGTGATGCTCTCGAAAAAGGCGCGGCGGGCCGATTTCCGCTCGATGGCGGGCAGCGCCGAGTCGCCGCCTTGCGTCCTGGCGCGGAAAAGCGAGACGCCGAGCCAAATCAGATAGAGCGCGCCGATGAGCTTGACCGCCATGTAGAGCGGCGGAACGGCATGGAACAGCACCGAAAGACCCGCTGCCGCCGCAAGGACATGCACATAGCCGCCGAGATGGATGCCGAGCGCCGCCGTCAAACCTGACCAGCGCCCGCGCGCCATCGTCTGCGCCGCCGCGTAGAGCATGGCAGGACCGGGAATGTAGGCGAAGATCGCCGTGGTGGCGAAAAACGCGATGAGCAGTTCGCTCGACGGCATTGCCTTGCTCCTGTGAATGATGATGTTCAAACTTCTGAGAAACCGAACGCTGCCACCAGCCGCTCGAAAGTCGGGGTGTCCTGCTTTTCACCGAAAGGCCGGACAAGTTGCCAGATGTCTTCGCTATAGAGCAGCAGCATTTCCTCTGTAGCCGCGACGAGCTCTATGTCCGTCGGAGCTGCGTAAAACGAGATTCCTTGGATACCATCGAGAGAAAGGGGAGCGTAGTGGAGCCGAAATTCGCCACTGCTGATTTGGATGCCATTCGTCGATGTCCCTTCGTACGGCTCAACAATTCGGCAAATGCGTCCGATCGATGACCTGCGCACCTTTTCGATCGGTTTTCCACGATTCTCGTCCGGCAGGGACACCATCCGAACGTAGGAACCGACAAACACCGCCACGCCATGTCTATCGGTTGGCATAGCTGAAGGATCTCCTGCCATTCACCAGTCCTGCTGCGATTAGACCAACCGCTGCCGGCTTTATCGACAGCCCATACTGCCTCCCTTATAAGGACCGGAATCGGAAGCAACCAGAGGCCTTCATGATCATCGTCACGGGCGGCGCCGGTATGATCGGCTCCAACATCGTCGCCGCGCTCAACGCCGAGGGGCACAGCGACAACCTCGTCGTCGACGACCTCACCGACGGCCACAAGATCGCCAATCTCGCCGACCTCCAAATCGCCGACTATCTCGACAAGGACGATTTCCTCGCACGCCTGGAGAATGGCGGGCTCGGCCGCGTCGAGGCCGTCTTCCACCAGGGCGCCTGCTCGACCACCACCGAGTGGAACGGCAAGTACATGATGGACGTCAACTACGCCTATTCGAAGCGGCTGCTGCATGCCTGCCTGGCCTTGCGCGTGCCCTTCCTCTACGCCTCCTCGGCATCGGTCTATGGCGGCGGCAGCGAGTTCCGCGAGGAACAGCAGTTCGAGCGGCCGCTCAACGTCTATGCCTATTCCAAGAAACTGTTCGACGACTATGTCCGCCGCACCGTCTTCGACACCGATCATTCGCAGGTGGCCGGGCTTCGCTATTTCAACGTCTACGGACCGCGCGAGGCGCACAAGGGCGCCATGGCCTCGGTCGCCTTCCATCTGTTCAACCAGGTCGAGCGCGGCGAAAACCCGAAGCTGTTCGGCGCCTATGACGGGTTCGGACCCGGCGAGCAAAGCCGCGACTTCATTCATGTCGGCGACGTCGCCGACGTCAATCTCTGGCTGTGGAAGCGCGGCTCGAGCGGCATCTTCAACTGCGGCACCGGCCGCGCCCAGCCATTCCGCGCCGTCGCCGAGACCGTCATCGATACGCTCTGCAGGGGCAGGCTCGAATTCATCGACTTCCCCGACCACCTCAAGGGCAGCTACCAGAGTTTTACCCAAGCTGATATGTCCCGCTTGCGCGCGGCCGGTTACAATGGCCAATTCCGGACTGTCGAAACCGGTGTCAGAGACTATGTCGAATGGCTGAAAGCCCAGCGATCCTCGTGATCGGCCCACGTTGGGTGGGCGACATGGTCATGGCGCAGTGCCTGTTCTCGGCGCTGAAGGAGCAGTATCCGAACGCCGCGATCGACGTGCTGGCGCCGGCCTGGGCGGCACCGCTCGTCAAGCGCATGCCGGAGATACGCCAGCAGATCGATTTCCCGATGAAGCCCGGCGCGCTCGAATTCCGCATCCGCAGGCGGTTCGGCCGCCTGCTGCGCGGCCGTTACGACATGGCCTATATTCTGCCGGGAAGCTGGAAGTCGGCGCTGATCCCGTTCTTTGCCCGCATTCCGCGCCGCGTCGGCAACCTCAGGGAAATGCGCTACGGCCTGCTCACCGACATCGTGCCGCTGCCCGACGCGGTGAAGCGGCGCACGGCGCGCGCCTATTTCGGCCTTGCCCGCGGCGGCACCTTCCAGGCCCCGAAGCTCACCATCGATGCCGTCAGCCAGGCTGCCCTGCTCGACCGCTCGGGCCTAAGCGCGAAGAACTTTGTGGCGCTGATGCCCGGCGCCGAATTCGGCCCAGCGAAACGCTGGCCGAGCGAAAGCTACGCCGACCTGGCGCGCGCGATGATGGCAAGAGGCCTCAAGGTCGCGCTGCTCGGATCCAGGAACGACGCCGAGGTGACGGCCGAGATCGCCGCGCTCGCGCCAGGCGCCGTCGACCTAGCCGGCAAGACGCGGCTGGAGGACGCCATCGACCTCATCGCCGCGGCACGGCTGGCGGTGTCGAACGACAGCGGGCTGATGCATGTCGCCGCCGCCGTCCGCACGCCGATCGTCGCCGTCTACGGCTCGACCTCCCCTGAGAACACGCCGCCGCTCTCCGAGCACGCCGAGCTGGTGTGGCTCGGCCTGTCCTGCTCGCCCTGCCACCAGAAGACCTGTCCGCTCGGCCATCTCAACTGCCTGAAGACGCTCGACGTCGCGCGGGTCGCGGCGGCAGTGGACCGGCTGCTGGCAATGCCGGCCGCCGCATGAAGGTCCTGATCGTCAAGACATCCTCGATGGGTGATGTCATCCATACCTTCCCGGCTGTCGAGGATGCGCGCCGCCACCGCCCGGACGTCTCCTTCGACTGGTGCGTGGAGGAAGCCTTTGCCGGCATCGTCGCCCTGCACCCGGCGATCGGCATCATCCACACGGTGGCAATCCGGCGCTGGCGCAAGCGGCTTTTCAACAGCGACACTTGGCATGAGGCGGCAAAACTGCGCTGTGCCCTGCGCGCCGCGAGCTACGACCTCGTCATCGATGCGCAAGGGCTGCTGAAGTCCGCTGTGGTGGCGAAGCAGGCGGCAGCGCCGGTCGCCGGCTTCGACCGGGCAAGCGCGCGCGAACCGTCGGCGACGCTGTTCTACGACCACCGCTACGCAGTGCCGCGCGACCTGCACGCCATCGAGCGGACGCGGCGGCTGTTCGGTCTGGCGCTCGGCTACCAGCCGGATCTCTCCGGGCTCCAGTCCGGCATCGTGCCGCCGGCGGATGGTCTGGCCGGCACCAGCGGCAAGACCGCTTTCCTGCTGCACGGCACCAGCCGCGAGGACAAGAAATGGCCGGTCAAGGACTGGATCGAGATCGCCGGGTTATTGCTTGAGAAGGGAATGACGCCTGTCGTCACCTGGTCGAACGGGCCTGAAAAGGCCGTGGCCGAGGCGATCACCAAGGCAGTGCCGCAGGCGGCGCTGGTGCCCAAATCGCCGCTGGCGGTAATCGCCGCGGCCATCGGCCGTTCGGCGCTGGTCGTCGGCGCCGACACCGGCCTCACCCATCTCGCCAGCGCCTTCGGCCTGCCGACAGTCGCCGTCTTCCTGGCCACCGAACCCGGCCTCACCGGCCCGCGCGGGCCGTTTTCATCGACCTTGCTGGCGAAACCCGGAAACCCGATAAGTCCGGCCGAGGTGATCGGGGAAGCCGAGCGGTTGCTTAGGCTCAGATCAGAGGCGGTTTAGGGCTTTTCAGAATTCGCTCTGGTGAGTCGAATAGCGTGGTTTTCGAGAACCGGCGCGGAGCGTACTTAAAGTACGTGGGCACCGGAAGCACAGAAAACCGCGCTAGTCGGCCACCAGAGTGCAATTATCAAAAGCCCCTCAGATGAATTGCACCTGGACGATCTCATACCCCCGCGCGCCGCCGGGCGCGTTGACCTCGATGGCGTCGCCGACTTCCTTGCCGATGAGGGCGCGCGCGATCGGCGAGGAGATCGAGATGCGGCCTGACTTCACGTCCGCTTCCTGGTCGCCGACGATCTGGTAGGTCTTCTTCTCCTCGGTGTCCTCGTCGACCAGCACCACGGTGGCGCCGAACTTGACCTTGTCGCCGCTGAGCTTGGTGACGTCGATCACCTCGGCCCGCGCGATCAGGTCCTCGAGCTCGTTGACGCGGCCTTCATTGTGGCTCTGCGCCTCTTTGGCCGCGTGGTATTCGGCGTTTTCGGAAAGGTCGCCATGCGAACGCGCCTCGGAGATCGCCTCGATGATGCGCGGCCGCTCTTCCTGCTGGCGCCAGCGCAGTTCTTCCTTCAATGACGCGAACCCCTCGCCTGTCATCGGGACCTTGTTCATATGCCTGACCTTTCCTGCCGCCACCCCCGCTTTTCGGGGATGGCCCTTGTCGATGGGTACAAAAAGAAAACGGTCCGGCAGCCTTGGGCTAACGGAACCGTTTCACCGCAATTTGCCTGAATATAGCAATGTTTGCGCGTTTTTCACGCCAAAAAATCCGGTCTTGAAAAATCATCCGCTGCTTTCGCAAGGGCGATCGCCGCGAAAGCAATCATTTGCCGGCGCGGCAACAAAAGGCCGGCCGTGATCGCTCGCGGCCGGCCGGAAAGGTGTCGAGGTCGAATCAGCTTCTCAGGAAATGGTCGATCTGCTCGGCCAGCATGCCGTATTCGCGCGAGCCCTTGCCGGTGCGCTTCTCGATTTCGCTGAGCTGTTCGCGGGCGCCGGCAAGGTCGCCGATCTGGAGATGCGCTTCGCCGAGATATTCGCGTACCAGCGTATAGTCTGGATTGATGCGCAAGGCTTCCTCGTAATAACCGAGGCCGACGGTGATGCGGCCGGAATGGCGATGCGAATAGCCGAGATAGTTGAGGATGCGCGGATCCTGCTTGTTGGCCGCAAGGCTGAGCACGGCGATCGCCTCGTCATAGCGTCCGGCCATCGCCAGGTCGTGGCCCGCTTCGTAGATATTGTCGTCGTCCAGCATGCCGTACTTAGGCGTCACGCATTTCTGCTTCTTCTTGTCCCAGACCTCGCCCTTCTTGCACTTCGGAGTCTGGTCGCCGCCACCACCGCCTTCGCCGGCCGTGAAGGCAGGCGCTACAAAGAGCGGCAGAGCCGCGATGGCCATGACTTGAATCAGCAAACGTCTGCGCATGGAAGCCTCCTGGAGCGTGACAATGCGATACTAACGCCGACCGTCAGCGGTTTCATCCCGGAAAAACGAGGGGCGTTGAAAACCTGCGCCTCAGCCCCGACCTCCAGCATTTTGCCCGGAAACGACCGAACCCCACGTGACGCGCGCTACAAATCGGCTATCATCCTGGCAAACGGCCAACGGAGGATGCGGAGAAGGCCAGTGCAGCAGCGCCTCGAACGGGAATGGGAGCTTTCGATCGGTCCCGACACCGTGCGCCTGTTCATTCTCAAGGCGAAGGCGCTGAGCGCGGCCGTCAATGAGGATTATGCCGACGGCGCCGAGCACGAGATCGAGTTCGACGGCGACACGCATGACAGCCACCATCATGACGGTCTCGTCGAGGAAAGCTCGGAAAACCTCACCGAGGAAGAACTGCGCGAACTGATCGACGACCTCAATGTCGACGAGGCGGCCGAACTCATCGCGCTGGCCTGGGTCGGCCGCGGCGACTACGACGCCTCGGAGTGGGCGGACGCGCTGGCCGCCGCGCGCGAGCGCGCCAACAAGCGCACGGCCAAATACCTGCTCGGCATGCCGCTGCTCGCCGACTGGCTGGAGGAAGGGCTGGAAGCGATCGGCGCGTAACGCGTTGGTAACCGATTGTGATCGCGACGCCGCCCCTCCAGGGCAACTTTGCCGTGCCGGCGCCGTTTCCGGCCGATGGCAACGCTGAGCTTTTCCGGATTTTGCAGACTGACGCTGCCCTTGCTGGCGGCAACCTTGCTAGCGACGCCGGCCGACGCCAGGCATCGTCACAGGCAGCCGCTGACACCGCGTATGGAGCAGCCGTTGACGCAGCGGGCCGATCAGCCACTACGGCCGAGGGCCAAGCACCGCCAGAGATCGCGGGGCAAGCGGCATATCGCACCAAAGCAGACGCAATGGCAAAGGCAGGACCAGCCGACCTCGCCCGCC
>NZ_RZOI01001340.1:0-591 GCF_004022645.1 Mesorhizobium sp. M4A.F.Ca.ET.020.02.1.1
TCGGTGAACACCGAGGCCGGGTAGCCGCGCGCGACCGGCGGCTCGCCGGTTCCCGTCGCCCCCTCGCGCCGCGCATGGGCAAAGCGGGTAATGGAATCCAGCACCAGGAGCACGCGGTGGCCCTGGTCGCGGAAATGCTCAGCGACGCGCATGGCGGTGTCCGGGGCGCGCCGGCGCATCATGGCGCTCTCGTCGCTGGTGGCAACTACGGCCACGGTCTTGGCCATGCTTTCGGCGCCGATCGTATCCTCGAGGAATTCGCGCACTTCGCGGCCGCGCTCGCCGATCAGCGCAACGACGACCGTGTCGAAGGCGTCGGCTCCGGCGAGCATGGCGAGCAGCGTCGACTTGCCGACGCCGGAACCGGCAAAGATGCCGAGGCGCTGGCCGAAGCAGAGCGGGGTGAAGATGTCGATGACCCTGACCCCCGTCGTGAAGGCGGTGCCGACGCGCTGTCGCGCCATGGCGCCTGGCGTCGTGGCGTCCTCGCCCGAGGCGGATGCGGACCTTTCCAGCGGCGGGCCGCCGTCGATTGAACGGGGGAGCGCGTCGATGGCGCGGCCGCGCCACGCGATATGCGGCGCCACCGCC
>NZ_RZOI01001341.1:0-590 GCF_004022645.1 Mesorhizobium sp. M4A.F.Ca.ET.020.02.1.1
GCTGAAACGGCCGCCGCTCGACGTCTTCGACCCGATCAAGCCGGACGACGCCAACTATGTCCGCTTCCGCATCGACCCGCAGGTGGCGATCTCGATCGGCGCCCAGCGTAAGGTGGCCGGCGACGACATGGTCGGCGAACAGGTGGAACTGACGGCGCTCGATGACAGCAAGGGCGACATGCCGCCCTATGAGCGCCTGATCGGCGACGCCATGAACGGCAACGGCCAGCTGTTCACCCGCCAGGATGCGGCCGAGCTTGCCTGGCGCATCGTCGGCCCTGTGCTTGGCGACACGACGGCGCCGCACATCTACGCGCCGAAGAGCTGGGGACCGGCCGATGCCCTGAACGACTTCGGTCCGCCGAACGGCTGGATCAACCCATCGAAATAGGGGCTGGGAGGCAACGACATGGCCAAGGCGGCAAAGCCGGCGGCGGCGGATGCGGAACAGATCGTGCTGACGATCGACATCGGCGGCTCGCATGTCAAGATCCTGACCAGCGCCGGCGGCGAGATGCGCCGCGCCGGGTCCGGGCCTGGCCTGACGCCGCAGCAGATGATCACCTCGGTGAACACGCTGGCCGAAGGCC
>NZ_RZOI01001342.1:0-587 GCF_004022645.1 Mesorhizobium sp. M4A.F.Ca.ET.020.02.1.1
ACCCAGACGATGGAGGAGCGGTTGCGGCCGTCCTTGTCGGGCTTCAGCGGCAGCGTCGCGAAGGGGCCGGCGGGCAGGAAATGCTCTTCGGCGCGGCCATTGTGCGGCCGTTCATGCGCCACGGTGCAGACGATGCCGGATTGGCCGTACTCCCACTTCACCGTCTTGATGCCGGCCATGTCGCGCAGCTTCGAGTTGACGCCATCGGCAGCGACCAGCAGTCGCGCCTTCAAGGTCGCGCCGTCCGCCAGATGCACGGTGATGCCGGCGCCGTCGATTTCGAAGGCGCTGACGGCGAGACCTTCGATGATGTCGATGCCGAGTTTTTCGGCGCGCCGGCGCAGCGCGCCGTTCAGGTCCCTGTTGGCGACCATGTGGGCGAAGGGCTCGCCGGGCGCCACTTCGCCGTCAAAGGTCAGGAACACCGGCCGCACCGGATCGGCGGTGCGCGAATCGGTGATGATCATTTCGGTGATCGCCTGCGCTTCCGGCGCGATCTCGCTCCAGACGCCGAGTTGCTCCAGCATGCGGCAGGCGGCTGCGGCGATCGCCGAGGCGCGGCCATCCTTTTGCCAGACGCTGGCGGG
>NZ_RZOI01001343.1:0-584 GCF_004022645.1 Mesorhizobium sp. M4A.F.Ca.ET.020.02.1.1
TTTCTGGCCTGGCCTGGCTCGGCACGCTGATCTCGTTTGCCGGCATCGGCATCATCGCCATGGCCGACGGGCAGGGGCTGCACTTCAACACCGGCGCGCTGCTGGTGCTGGGTTCCGCGCTCTGCTCGGCCGTCAACACCATCGTCCAGAAGCCGCTCTTTGCCCGCCATCATCCGCTGACCATCGCCGCCTCCAACATGGTGCTCGGCGCGCTCTGCCTGGCGCCCTTCCTGCCGGAAGCGATCTCGCAGGCGGCGGTTGCCGACACAGCCGGTCTCGGCGCCGTCATCTACCTTGGCATCGTGCCCAGCCTGATCGCCTACGCCGCCTGGGCGACCGCGCTGTCGCGCCTGCCGGCTGCGCGTGCCTCGAACTTCCTCTATCTGGTCTCGCCGATGTCCGCCCTGATCGGCTTTTTCTGGCTGGGCGAAGTGCCGACGATGCTCGGCATCCTCGGCGGCGCGCTAGCGCTCGGCGGCGTCATCGTGGTGAATTTGAAGCGGTAAGTCAGGGATCTAGCGTTCCCGAGTCAGGAAAAGAGCCGCATCGAGCGGCTCTTTTCATGTCCCCCACCCACCCGGACC
>NZ_RZOI01001344.1:0-580 GCF_004022645.1 Mesorhizobium sp. M4A.F.Ca.ET.020.02.1.1
CGATCGCCTCTACGTCGGGAGCCGTCGCCGCGGTACGGCGCAGCGCATCGGCGACGGTGAGGGGAAAGAGACCCTCTAGCTCGAGCTCAGGCTTCACCATCGCTGGCTCCGGTTTCAGTCCGATCGACGAATTTCTTGATACCATCGCGCCAGCCTCCGTCCGCGAGGCACCGCTCGATCGCCGCCAGCTCGATGCGAATGCCATTGGCGAGGTCGGTCTCATAGCCGAGATCGACGGCCTGCTTGGTAAGCGCCATCGCAAGCGGCGGCGCGGCCGCGATGCTAGCGGCAACTTCTTCGCCTGTCCTGGCAAGATCGTCGTGGGGCACGACGCGTGCAACGAGGCCGCGCGCATAGGCTTCTTCGACGGGCATAACGCGGCCCGTGAACAGCAGTTCCTTGGCTCGCGGCTTGCCAATGACACGCTGCAGGCGCTGCGTTGCGCCGACCGTTCCCCATTGCGGTTCGGGAAACCGGAAGGTCGTTTTTTCCGATGCGACGGCGAAGTCGCAACTCATCAGGATTTCACCGCCCGAGCCGACGACCGGCCCCTGCGTAAGTGCCACCACAGGCTTGCCGC
>NZ_RZOI01001345.1:0-580 GCF_004022645.1 Mesorhizobium sp. M4A.F.Ca.ET.020.02.1.1
CGTCGAGCTGGGCAAGCTGGAAGCGGGCCAGAGCGTCGGTCTCGTCGGCGACATCTTGCCGGCAGGCGATATCGTGCGTTCGATTTCCCGCGAATATGTCGCCGCGGTGACCTCGTTGCCAGGCCCGATCGAGAATTAGGGCGAATGGCGATGCCCCCAAAATCGTTGCGCGTCGATGATTCTTCCAGAACGCTGTCAAACAGGCGTAACGAAAGGCTTTGGCTTGCAGACCTATGACTATATCGTCGTTGGTGCCGGATCATCCGGCTGTGTGCTGGCCAATCGCCTGGTGAATGCCGGCAAGAGCGTTCTGCTTCTGGAATCCGGCCCGCGCGACGACACACCGTTCATTCACATTCCGGCAACTTTCGTGCGCGTCCTTGGCACAAAGCGCACCTGGATGTATCGGACCGAGCCGGAACCCGGTGCGAACGGACGCGTGCTCACTGTGCCACAAGGCCGTACACTGGGCGGCGGCTCATCCGTCAACGCTATGATCTATATCCGAGGACAAGCCGAGGATTACGACACGTGGCGCGATCTCGGCTTGTCCTCGGATATAGATCATAGCGTTGACGGA
>NZ_RZOI01001346.1:0-578 GCF_004022645.1 Mesorhizobium sp. M4A.F.Ca.ET.020.02.1.1
GCCCGATCGCATCAAGGGCCACGGCAGCCATCAGCCTTCGCGCATCGCCCGCGTCTTCCAGGCACTGCTCGAGATGGCGATGCGGGCGAAATGGCTGGTGCTGTCGGCGACCGCCGGGCTGTTCGCGCTGTCGGTCGTTGCCATGGGCTTCGTCGGCCAGGAGTTCTTCCCGAAGTCCGACCGGCCGGAGGTCATGGTCGACCTCACCCTGCCGCGCACCGCCTCGATCAAGGCGACCGGCGCGGTGGTGGAGCGCGTGGAAAAGCTGCTCGCCGCCGATCCGGACATCGACCATTGGAGCTTCTATGTCGGCCAGGGCGCGGTGCGCTTCTACCTGCCGCTCGACGCGCAGCTCGCCAATGACTTCTTCGCCCAGGCGGTGGTGGTGACCAAGGGTCACGCCGTGCGCCAGGCCGTCATCGACCGGCTGGAGACGAAGCTGTCGACCGGCTTAGACGACGTCATGGCCCGCGTCACGCCGCTCGAACTCGGCCCGCCGGTCGGCTGGCCGCTAAAATTCCGCGTCAGCGGTCCGGACCCGGACAAGACACGCAGCCTCGCGCAGCAGTTCGCGCAGG
>NZ_RZOI01001347.1:0-575 GCF_004022645.1 Mesorhizobium sp. M4A.F.Ca.ET.020.02.1.1
CTGGAGGCGCGCGCGCTGGTCGAGCCCTATTGCGCAGCGCAATGCGCAGAAAAAATTCGCGATCACGACCTTGTGGCCCTGCAAGAGATCTACACCAAATACGAAGCGCTTCGCGACACCGCCAATACGACGAAACTCATGGAGCTCGACCGCCAGTTCCACGTGAAGGTGGCCGAAGCCACCGGCAATCGGCTGCTGGCGGATTTTCTCAAGACCATCCACGAGCGGATGTCGCGGATATGGTTCCTGCCTCTCTGGCAGTTTCATGATTTCAAGCTGACGGGCAACGAGCACGGCAGCCTATTGACCGCAATCGTGAACCGCGATCCAAAGGCAGCGGCTGAAGCGATGTCCGCACATATCGAAAGCCTTCGCCGCCGCATCATGGAAGCCGGGCCGAGCTGACCGCCGGCTTCCCGATGCAGGCGACTACTTCTGCGGGGCTGTCAGCGAAATCCAGCCCGCAAATGAGGACATGAACTGGCGCAGGAAGGCCTTCGTGTCCTCGTTCAGCAGCTGGCCCTGTTCGTCGATCAGTTCTCCCGCATTGCCCAGATAGACCTCGGGCTGTTGCA
>NZ_RZOI01001348.1:0-572 GCF_004022645.1 Mesorhizobium sp. M4A.F.Ca.ET.020.02.1.1
CGATGATGATGAAGCCGCCGGTGATCGGCACGCCGGCCACCGCCAGCGCCCAGGCGGAGGCCGCGTTTTCGGTCGGGTCGAGGCTCGCCAGCCTCAATGGCGGCGTCGTCAACGCGCTGCTCGGCGGGCTGCTCGGCACCGACATCTCGCTCAGCGTGATGGATTACAGCGCGCTGGCATCGGCCGATATCGACGTGCTTTCCTTCACCGACGCGTTGGCGACGGAACTGCGGCTGACGGGCGTGAGCTATTCGGACGTGCTGGCTTCGAAGGCCACAGTCGGCCAGATCGCCACTGCCATGGCCGATGTCCCCGGGCTCGACCGCACCTCCAAGCTGGCGCTGCAGACGATGGCGGCCGGCGCCACCAACATGGTCAAGATCCCGCTCAGCCACCTGATCGATCTCGGCTCTGTCGGCAGTCTCGGCGTCGGGCAGAAGCCGGCCGGGCTGACCGTCGCCGCGAGCGCCATGAGCATGGTGACGGCGGCGGCGGCACTTGCCAACGGCACCAACCAGGTACAGGTCAATCTCGGCGCGACGATACCGGGCTTGACGTCCACCACGCTCAGC
>NZ_RZOI01001349.1:0-571 GCF_004022645.1 Mesorhizobium sp. M4A.F.Ca.ET.020.02.1.1
GCAGCACTCTCGGGCGGGCGGGCGCCTCCCATATCGCGCGCCAGTTCCTGACGGTTTCCGTCAACGATGACTGACGCGCGGCACCCATGTGCCAGGACTGCGCGTACATGCCGATCGTCAGCACCAGATCGATCTGCGGCATCAGCGCCATCAGTTCGGCGCGCCAGGCTGGCGCGCATTCGCGACGCGGCGGCAGGTCGGCGCCCTTCGCATCCTGGCCGGGGAAGCAAAAACCCATCGGCACGATGGCGAATTTTTCGGTGTCGTAGAATTCCTCGCTGGTTACACTCAGCCAGCTACGCAGCCGATCGCCGGAGGCATCGGTGAACGGCATGCCCGAGAGGTGGACCTTGCTGCCCGGCGCCTGGCTTGCAAGCAGGATACGCGCCGTCGACGACGGGCGTAGCACCGGGCGCGGCTCATGCGGCAAAGGCCGGCCGAGCGGCCTCTCCACGCAGATGCGGCAGGCGCGTACCCTGGCCGTCAGTCTCTCCAGCGCTTCGCTCATCCCGGGCTCAGGCGGCCGCACTCGGTCGGCTGGAGATCGCCGCATGCCAGCGCAGCACATTGG
>NZ_RZOI01000134.1:0-10620 GCF_004022645.1 Mesorhizobium sp. M4A.F.Ca.ET.020.02.1.1
GGCCGACACCGACGCTGCCGCGCAGGGGCTCGCCGACAGCCTGCTGGGCAGGCGCGTCGACACCCTCCGCATCTCCGATCTCGAAACCCGCATCCGGCAACAGAAGGAAGAGGACGATGGGCCGCAAACGGCTGGTGACGCTTCTCGCACTTGCAAGCCTCGGTATGGCATCCCCACCCGGCTGTCAGTCGGTGTGGACGCCATCGGGCGATGAGATGAAGCCGCACGTCGATCCGAGCGTCATGGCGGAATGCGGCACCGTCGTTGATGTCCCACACCGCTTCATCCCGGGCGATGAGACCAGCCGGCTGTGGGCGCAAGACCGCGCCAATCTCGGCGCTTGCGGGCGCCTCAATCACGCCAAGGGCACCACGATCAGGGCTTTGGTGAAATGAACCATGAAACAGCAGTCAGCAGTGCATCGGGGCGGGCATGACATCAGATTTCAATTCGAACGTCGCATTCATCATCACGGTCCTCATGGCGGCTGGCGGCATATGGTGGCGCATCGAGGCGGCGATCAAGGCCGCCCGAAACGAGGTCAAGGAAGAAGCCAAGGCCGCGCTTCTCAAGGCGGAGGCGGTGGCGACACTGGTGGCTTTCCACGCAGATCAACTGGCCAGCTACAAGCTGCACGTCGCCGAGACCTATATCACCAAGGCCGGTCTGCGGGAGTTCCGCGACGAGGTGATGACCGGGGTCCGAGACCTCAAGGGCAGCGTGTCGACACTGCATGAGCGTATGGACCGCGTCATCGAGGGCGACAAGATGGCCCGCAAGCGCGAACCTCAAGACTGAGCTTCTACCCGGTTATCCACAGCCGCGATCTCGACCGGTAAAATTCGACCGTTCTGATTAAGCTGTAGGTTAGCGCCGATCTCGCACGATCGCTCCGTTGCCTAAAGAGGCGAGCCGGGCCCGTCGCGGTTTGCCTCCCATCCGCATCCACTGCCCCGCCGGCCTCGCGCTGGCGGGGCTTTTTTGCGTTTCAGGTCGGCTTGTCGACCAGCGGCTTCCTGCGCGTCGGTGCCACGTAGCTGGTCACCAGCCGGACCGTACCGATGCCGACGGTGACGCCAAGGTCACGGCCGCCGATGGTGACGGTGTCCTCGTCGACCCTGGTGACCTCGCCGGTCAATTCGATCTGCTGGCCGCGCTTCACCTTGGTGGCGCGGTCGACTATCGAATGCGGGAAGCCGTACGACGGGATCGATACGCTGACCTGATCCTCCGTGACACGCCGGCGCACCGTCGCGGTCACCGCGACCACATCGCCGACCTTGATGCCCTTGCCCATGTATGGAGTCTGGCGCAACGCTGGCGCCCGTCAAGGTCTCAGCCTATATCGGCGGGATGGCGAAGGGCTGGACCATTCAGGGGCTGATCGATGGCAAGATGGTCGTCACCGCGTTCTGCCACAACCACCGCTGCCATCACAACCAGGTGCTCGATCTCCAAAAGCTGAAGGAGAAGCTGGGCCCTGATGCCCCGGCAATGGAGTGGGATTTGCGAGCCAAGCTCAGATGCCGAAAGTGTGGGAACAACGACAGCAAGCGGTTTGGGCTTACCTATGTTCCCGATTACGACAAGGTGCCGCGGTCCCCGATCGCCAGCCCCTACAGGAAGACATCCGAATAGCGATCTTCCACGGCTGGACACTTTTCCGAAAAACATAATGATTACGTGGAAAGCAGAACTGTCCAGAGATCGCGCAAGCGATTGATTTCGCTCACTTCATGCATTCCGCCTCTGGGCACCATCCCCTCCTCTCCCGACACTCCCTTTCGCCGAATCTTCTACGCTTCTGTTTGCACAAACAACTGAAATCGTTCATCTTTTTGGGAAGGATGGCGCGATTGAGCGCGTTTCATGGAATTTCGGCGTATTTGGTCTAACGAGGCGGAGGGCTGGTATTTCCGTTGGTACTGGACATCCTGATGGTATCGAAACAGCCAAAGGGAGGTGTCCCACAAATGGCCCTTTCCGACGTGAAATGCCGAAATGCCCGTCCTGCTTCCAAGCTATTGAAATTGTCTGATGGTGGCGGGCTCCAGCTCTGGGTGCAGCCCACCGGATCCCGCCTATGGCGCCTCGCCTATCGATTTGACGGCAAGCAGAAGCTTCTGGCGTTGGGCAGCTATCCCCTTATTTCGCTCGCCGAAGCACGCAAGGCGCGCGATGACGCCAAACGTCTCCTCCTCACTGGCATCGATCCCGCGCAGGAACGCAAGTTGCGAAAGGTCGGTTCGGCAAAGGACAGCTTTCGATCAATCGCCGAGGAATATGTGGACAAGCTGAAGAAAGAGGGACGTGCCGACCGGACTATCACCAAGGTCAAATGGCTACTCGACTTCGCCTATCTCACCTGTGGGCACAAGTGCATTCGGGACATTGATGCGGCCACTATCCTTGCTGCCCTTCGTAGCGTGGAGGTGCGCGGTCGATACGAGTCGGCCAGGCGGCTGCGCTCGACCATTGGCAGCGTCTTTCGATACGCCATCGCCACTGCACGCGCCGACACTGACCCCACGTCCGCGCTGAGGGGCGCTCTCATCAGGCCAACGGTCACGCCGCGTGCCGCCATTACCGATCCGAAGGCATTCGGCGGCTTGCTGCGTGCGATCGAGACATTCGACGGACAGCCCGCAACCCGAGCGGCTCTGAGGTTGATGGCGCTGCTGTTTCCCCGCCCCGGTGAGCTTCGCGCTGCCGAATGGGGGGAGTTCGACTTCGAAAGTTCGGTATGGACTATCCCGGAAGCGCGAATGAAAATGCGACGACCGCACCGCGTTCCTCTTTCAACGCAGGCTTTGGATATCCTGGCCGAGCTTAAAAAAATCTCCGGCGCTGGGACGCTGCTGTTTCCAAGCGTGCGATCGCCTTCTCGTCCGATTTCCGACAATACACTCAACGCCGCCCTGCGTCGCATGGGTTACAGCAAGAATGAAGCAACGGCCCATGGCTTCCGAGCAACGGCATCAACTCTGTTGAACGAATGCGGCAAGTGGCATCCAGACGCCGTAGAGCGACAGCTGGCTCATATTGAAAATAACGACGTTCGGCGCGCCTATGCCCGGGCGGAGCACTGGGAAGAGCGCGTCAAGATGATGCAGTGGTGGGCAGATTATCTGGAAAAAATTGAGAACGCCGGAACGCGCGGGTAAACTCAATCAGATGCGGGCAGCCAGCTGTCCGGCACGTATCGCGAACGTCCGGTTTACGCTGCATAGCGGCCGTTGAGGCCTGCGTTGCCGCTCTCCCGAAGCGGACATCCCTGGGGAACCTGGCGGCCTGAAGGCGGAATGGGTGATCCGACGAAGGCCGAGAGCGCTGCGATCTAGCGAGGGCTGGAACAAGGCATGGTTCAAGGCCAGTGCCGGAGCGCCGCGCTAGCTGATTCCACACTTGTTGAAGCCGACATGATGGGAGACCTATCTAAGGCCCATGTCCACACGCCAGAAAATGGATGCAGCTGCGAATTTGATCGAAGGGTGGACGCTCCCGTCTGCGGCCACGCTTGGGTCATCGGTCCGAGCCAGAGGGATCGTTCGCGAAGTGCGAGCCCACCTGCCTTTGGCGGCGAAAAAGCTGCTCGGTATCGAGGTCGGGGTGCTCACCTTGCGCATGCCGGAAGGCGCCTATGGCGATTTCCGGACTGCGTCGGCGATTGTGTCCAAAACGCTGGAAGGCATCGAAGGCCTGCCCGTAATTCCCCGTGAAGTCGAAGACATCCTGACGATCTCTTCGGCAGAGCGGCACCGGTGGCTCAAGGACGGCCGCTTGCAAAGCACAGGCACACGTACGGTGAAACTTCGTGGTCGCGCAAGGAAGGTAACTTTTCACGTGTTTGACCCACGTCACATCGAGGACGTGCTCGATCGCGACTTGGTTACGGTCTGGCGCGAGGACGACGCGATAGCTGCTGCAGAGAATAGGCGGCGGGCCGCCGGAAAGGCCGCCCTGAAGCGTGCGCAAAAGAGCGGCCGCAGGGCCGCGTCTGCGCCTGACAGCACTCGGGACGAGGTGTCACGTCAGAAACTGAAGGGCTGGGACGAATTCGAGAGTGACGGACTTCTGCGCTGATTCAGCGAAAAAAGATTCTTTCGCTGCTCCTGCCCACTACGACCGCACTGGCCCGAATCCTGATCCGGGTCGCGCGCCTGACCTCCGGGAGTCAATGGGCGTAAACAGTCCGCGAGTCTGGTTCCGGCCCAGGTAGGCGACAGTAACGGGCCGCCATATCGGCCGTTCACCACGGGCGACACCATTTCCCGAAAGCAGCGAGCCGTTGGCGCGCGTCATCGGTATCCCTTTTAAGTCCCAGGGGATACTGTTGCCGCCCATCAGCCGTCTTATCGGTATGGCGAAGCCGCTGATCTGTGTTAAGCCGCCGCCCGAACAGCCGAAGGAGTACACCCGTGAGCGAGCCGACCGTGGCCGAGGCGACCGACAGCATCTATGCATCGCTCCGGGCGAACAATGCCGACATCGATGCAAATATCGCGGCGCTCAAAGCGGCGCTGACGCGAGAGGGGATAGAACAGGCGGTGCTCGATCCGACCAGGCTGGCGCAGAACAACCGTTCGAGCCGCAAGGTGATGCAGGCTTATTTTCGGCAGCGCGGCGTGACGTGAGGTGGGCCAATTCATGGAACACGAGCCCTGCAAGATACGTTTCATCTTGGCTGAGCATGGTGCTTAGCAGCGGGTCACTTGACCAGCCAAGCGTGCAAAATGCAGTGATGCCCGTCAGATAGACGTCCAGGCCCTGCCTCTGAAGTGCGACAGCGGTTTCAATCGCAGACCTTTTGGAGAAGTATCCTCGGTACGGAACGCATCCGAACACCGGAAAGCACCATGTTCGTGGCGTCAGCGAGAATTCCGACGCTGCGAAGACGGCCCATGTCACGGCGTCCCGACCAACGTTGACATGGCTGCGGTAGCTATTGTTGTCTGGAAGCGCTAGTTCATCTATCGCAAACTGTCGGATGGCGCTCGCCGATTCCATTCGAGCGCGTAATGTCCCAGGGATCGAAGGATCGTCGATCAGCTCTTCGACATCCTGGCGCGCCGCCATGATCTCCACGTGACCCTTCAAGGATTGTGCGTAGTAAGAAATGCTGGTGCAACCTGCCAGGCTGGACATCACGATCATCGCAGCAACCGAACGAAAAAATGCACGCATCACGGTTGCCCACGGCATTTGCTCACACGTCCGGATAGGGCAAACGTCGCAACTACGCCCGGTCCCAAACAGTGGCTCCAATTTGGTTGATGTCCTGGATGGGGGTTTAGGTTAGACGTTCGTCTTCGGCAAGATTGTCACAATGTGGTCATTCGCTGCCAAATTGCCGAATGTCCGCTATAAGCCGGACACGGCGACGTGGAACTATCCGCCTAGGAGGTCTTTTTCTCCTGAAGCTTCCGGTCGCATCCGGCCCAACGCTGTTGGTCCGCAATGCGCCCACGTCGGCCATAGACGCAAATTGTCTCCTCCCAGGAAGTAGTCGTTGCCGATGACCATGCTCCAGGTCGTAGTCGCGCTAATAGCTGCCATTGGGAATCGTTCCGCGAAGATAGTTCGGGGAAGCTGAACGACGACCGTGCAAGCGGCCTGCCGAGGCCGTCGAAATTGTCTTCGAAATCGTTCCTATTGTCGAAAAGTCCGCTCTCGCCCTCTAGGCGGCCTGCTCGCAGAGGAAAACTTCACAACTAATGCACAGTGTGTCACAATCTGAATTGGGAGCCTGGGGGGAAATATGGACGAGCCGCGTCTAGGTCTACGCGGCGCTTACGAGGCCTTATTCCGATCGCGCGGATTATCGCTCCCTGATGGGCGCCCACTTTATCGCTACCGATTCAGCCGACAAGAGTTCGAGGGCGTTCGGGAGGTCCTAAAACGCCATGGACCGACCGCGCTGAACGACTCCCATGGTCAGGCTTTGTTCGTTGCTTTCACAGCCGAGTGGTATCGCCGGGAACGCGCCGGGGGGGCTTGGGACTGGATCAGACCCTTAGCTGTCCTTGGAATTCGATATCACGCGAATGATTCGGCCGCCGACGTGCGCTACGCGGTGGTGCGGGAAGCCGCCGAAGCTGGCTTGAAACGGTGGCGACGCCCTCAGCCGACCGACGTGCCGCTCCTCTTCGGCGTAGTGCGCGAGGCGGGTTTTCCAGCTGCTGCCATCAAAGAGGGAACCTTGGGGTTATGGCTGAAGCGCAGCATCTTGGCGATCGAAATGGGCTTCACACCTGCCGAGGCCGTCGCAAGTGAGGCATGGCGGGCGGGCGAAACGCTTGTTCAGGCGCTGGTGGAGCCAGCCGTGGCGCTGTCCACGGTAACCGTTCGTTTCCGTCAACAATTGCCGCCCCTCCACGAACGAAATGACCGAGATCCCGTGCTCCACCTGGATTCTGTGGTGCCTGCTTGGCGCAACGATCTGCCTTTTGACTTGGAGGAAGGCGATTTTCGATCTCTGGTGGAAGACTTGGTCCGGACCCGGCGCGTCGAAGGGGGAGCCCTGGCGGCAAGCCGATTGCTGCGGCGCACCGCCGAAGGGTGGGCGCCGCGGGCCGAACTCACCTTGTCAGGTGAACTCGACGTGGTCCGAACATCTCCCCAATTGCAGGCAGCGATGGAAGGTGCCACTCGGCTGCGCATCTTTCCGCGGGGTGATCTGCCGGGTTTGAACCGGCCCATCGCCGTGCTGGAACAGGTGGAATCAGACGAGGCGACAGCGTGGGAGTCCCGTCCGCTGGTCAAGGCGTTCGAAGTTCCCGCTCGCCTGAACCAGGCAATTAGGTTGGCGGCAGTTGCAGGGGAGACCTTAGTCGAAGAGTTCACCGCGTTTGCCGGCGAGCCGGTAGACGCGCCTGTCCTCCTCTTCCAGCCAGATCCTGGCGTCGATTTTGAGAACGCGCTTGAACTAAGATTCATTGGCAGTTCGCCCTTTCGAAGCACTCGGCCATGGCTGGCTATGGCTGTAACGCAGGAGGCTCGTTCAGCACTGAAGTTCGAACACCCTCCTTCTGACTTGGGAGACTGCATCCTCGATGGACGCTGTCTTCTGGCCTTCGTCGGGCAAGCTTCGCTCGACCTTGGTGATGGGCGTCTCACGTGGCGTAGCGCGGCCGAGCGCGAGGATACGAAGCGACTGATCCTCACAGGAGAGACTCTACGGCGGGTGCGCGAGACGGTGTTCCTAGGGACGCCAAAGGCTTGGCTTTCGGATGGTCAGCATCACACGCTGGTTTCGTCGGAAGACCTAATTTGGCGGTCGTTGGGGAGAGGCTCGTGGCGTTCTTCGAACAAACACGCGCCCCTGGGCAGGGTCGAGATCGCAATGAGGCGGGGCGGTGAACTGGTCGCTTGGACCTGCGCCGACGTTGCGCCGCGTGAATTGGTGCTATCGGGAGAACCGCGAACCCACTCGTTGAAAATCGAGAATCTGCTCGGGGCCAGCGTTGCGGCGAAGGGCGGTCAGATCCTTCCGATCTCCAGGAATGGTGATGACGCGCGCGTCGATCTTCGACTCCACACCCCAGGCGCGATGCTACACGTGGCGCTGCGATGGGACACCCAACTCGACCTAACGCTCGCTGATCCGATTGCCGAGCCGCTCCTGTTGACCCCGGACATGCGGCCCGCCGTAAGCCGGGCCCAGATTTCGATCGATCGACTGCATGGGTTCCGCCTGTTGGCGCCTGGCGGTCGCGACCTATGGCTGGTGGTTCGGCAGGGCGCAGGACAGCCCGTGCAGGCCACGCGTCGTATCGACGGTCTCGTCCCGCTATCGGCCTTTCAAGACGAATTGCGGGATCTCCTTGGTAGCTTTCCGGACCTCGATGCGGAGGTGCGCCTGAGCTGGGCCGGTCGAGGTGACCACTTCGCCGAGATCGCCTGGTACGACGAAGACCAGCCGCTGGTGGCCGAGAAAGGCATTTCGCCGTTCTCGGGCCTTTCGAGTATCCTTGGTTGGAATCTGGATGCGCTAGCGCTGACGCAGCCTACCGCGAAACTCTCCAACAACCTTCCACGCCTTTCCTTGCAGGAATTGCAGACGCGACTCCTGCAAGAGCTCGGTCCGGGCCCCTGGCTGATCTTCGGGCGAACCAATGACGGGACCTCGCTCAGACCGAAGGTGGTCGCCCAACCACCGGGCGACGACGATCGTGGAAGTGCGCTTCGTCTGGCCTTCAGGATCGCACGACGTGACGCCCGGGACGATGCATTTGCTACAGTGTTAAAGCACCCGGAAGCCTTGAACCGCGCTGATCTCCGCCTCTTGGTCGATCTGAGCGTGGCCGCGCGGGATCGCAACGTGCCCGTGCCGGCGATCGATGCCCTGCGGTCACTTTGCCGTGCCCCCCAGGCGGCTCCGTGGATCCTGTCGACCTGCGACACTCTTGAGGAGCGCGACGCCGTGATCCGGCTACAAAGTGAGTTACCCTTCCTCTGGTGCGCAACGGAAGTCGAGCACTGGGTGTCTGCGTTTCGAACGAGAATTGACGAGTTGGAGCGCCGCCTGGAACGGTTGGAACTACCGACTGCCGACGCAGGGCGCAATGTGGCGGCCGCCCTCGGCCAAATCGCTGATCTGGAGCCCGGGCTAGCGACTCATGCGTGGATCACCTTCCTATTGGTCGCGCCACGAGCAGATTTGGAACCCGGCCTCATCGGAAGGCTATGCCGGCGTCCGAAGGAAACGCTTCGGGAACTCGCCGAAGCGTTCGTGACTCGTCAGAGTGAGCATCGCGAGCCACCGACCGGATTGCATCTCGCGGGGCTCCTGCCAGAGCGACGCGAGCTTTGGGAGCGGTACGACCCAGCCTTCGCGGATTTGATCGCTGCTCCCCTAGTGGCGGCGCGAATGGCGGCCGGCAAACTCCATCAAAACCCGCAGGTTGTCGGACGATGTCGGGCCGCTTGGCTCCACGACCGTCAGCTCTTCGAGAGCGCTCTCGCCGTCGCCCTTGGACGCGAGACTATAGACCCCGGCACCACCCAACGAATGGACCTGTGATGGAAATCGAGAGGCTTCTGGCGCGGCTGCCACGCGATGCTGCAGATGCGATTGTCGGTATGGCTCGACTCCGTTCAGTCGATCTCAATCGGCATCTGCGTGAGGGCTTGGGTGCGCGCGCTGGTCAGCCTAACTCGGCCCTCTCCGAACCGTTTGTCGAAGGCGCTTATCCCTGGTTGCCGTTAGAGGGCGGTTGGGGCGGATTGCCGGCTGGCCTTTTGCACCCAAGAACGCTCGAAGTTCTGCGTGAAGTCGCATACCCGCCCTACACCCACCAGGTGGACGCTTGGAAGCAGCTTTGCGGCGAACGCGCCGCTTCGGTGATCGTGTCGAGCGGCACAGGCTCAGGGAAGACAGAATGCTTTTTGACACCGATTTTGGATGGGCTGGTTCGATCCTCCGATAGCGGTGCAAAACCGCTCGAAGGAGTGCGCGCGCTGATGCTCTATCCGCTCAACGCACTTATCGCCAGCCAGGAGGAGCGGCTGTCAAAGTGGTTCGCCCCCTTCGGCGGAGCGCTGCGCTACTGCCTCTACAATGGCGACACGCCGGAGAGTGTGCGGAGCACCGCCGCGCGTGGGGAACCCTGGAAGGTCGCTGATAGGACGACACTCAGGCGCTCGCCTCCGCCGGTTCTTGTCACCAACGTTACCATGCTGGAGTACATGCTGATCCGGCAGAAGGACGCACCGATCCTGCGGGCGTCACAAGGTACGCTTGACTTCGTGGTACTGGACGAAGCGCACTCATATGTCGGCGCCCAGGCGGCCGAAATTGCTCTCCTACTACGCCGCGTCGCGCTTGCTTTCGGTCGCAAACCCGAAGAGCTCCGATACGTCGCGACCTCAGCGACGATCGGCGGCCCGGACGCCGCCGAGCTACGATCCTTCCTTCGAGATCTGTCAGGCGCACCAGAGCAAAATATTCACGTGGTAAGAGGTGTTAGGGCGTCGCTACCGGCCTCTCCTGCCCTCAATAGCAATCTCATCGAACTTGACGAGATAGCGGGCATGGAACCGCTCCAGGCCGGTGAGATCTTCGCTAAGTCTGCACCGCTAAGGGTCCTGAGGGAGCAGTTCAGAGCCGGCGCCATCGTAGGCTGGAGCGGCTGGAGCGCGCAGGCGCGCCAGATCGGCGGCGCGGACGTAGACCCGAGGCGCCTGCTTGTCGAAGCGTCAAGGGCGAAGGACCCACATTCCGATCCGGCGCTGGCCAGCGCTGGCGGAGACTCAATCCTGCCGGTCCGCCTACACCTCTTCCACCGGACGCTTTCCGGTCTCTGGGCCTGCGTGAACCCGACCTGTCCCGGGCGGCCCGCCGCATCTGAAGCAGCCGACTGGCACTTCGGCGCCGTCTTCCTCGAATCGCGAGAGCATTGCTCACACTGCGGATCGCTCGTGCTCGAATGGGCCTATTGCATTCAATGCGGCGATGGTGCGCTCAAGGCTGAAGAAACTGCCGACGGATCGCATCTTGTGGCCTGGACAGGCGGCACAGGGGACGGTGAGTTCGAGCAAACGCTCGATCGCGACGAAACCTTCGGCGCCGAAGACGACACACAAGACGATGCGCCGCTGACCACATCCCCGGTCGTGAAC
>NZ_RZOI01001350.1:0-570 GCF_004022645.1 Mesorhizobium sp. M4A.F.Ca.ET.020.02.1.1
GTGCAGATGTTGGAGGTGGCCTTGTCGCGGCGGATATGCTGCTCGCGCGTCTGCAGCGCCAGCCGGTAGCCGGGACGCCCCTTGCTGTCGGTGGACTGGCCGACCAGGCGGCCGGGCATCAGCCGGGTCAATTTGTCGGAGACGGCGCAATAGGCGGCGTGCGGGCCGCCGAAGCCCATCGGCACGCCGAAGCGCTGCATCGGACCGACGGCGATGTCGGCGCCCAGTTTGGCCGGAGCATCGGTCAGCGTCAGGCCAAGCGGATCGGCGATGAAGATGACCAGCGCGCCGATGGCGCGGGCTTTCTCGATCGCCGCCTTGTGGTCGCCATAGACGCCGAAGGTGTCCGGCCAGGAGACGAGCAGCGCGGCGGTGTTGTCGTCGATCGTCTCGCCGTCGACCTCTGTGCCGAGCGGCTCGGCGCGGGTGCGCACGACGTCCAGCGTCTGCGGATGCGGCGTGCCGGCAATCGCCACCTTGGTGCGTTTGTCGCGGTGATGGCGAAGGGCAATGCCGACGGCCTCGGCAACGGCGGTGGCTTCGTCGAGCAGCGAAGCCGACGCCACCGGC
>NZ_RZOI01001351.1:0-568 GCF_004022645.1 Mesorhizobium sp. M4A.F.Ca.ET.020.02.1.1
GACCAGGAGCGCCGAGAGCGAGTTGCACGTGTGCAACTGCGGCGAAGCCTCAGGCGCGGTTGGAGGACGGCTCGAGACAAAGTACGTTTCCCACGTCGACTCAAGGCCCTTGAGTTTGTCTCACAGTTGGGAGATCCAGGGATTGTTGGAGCCCGAGTGATACCGCGGCTTTCTTTCCGATCCAGCTGGCTGATCTTGTGCTTGATGAAGTTGCACATGGACAACTGCTCAAGCGAGGCCGTGATGTCGACTGCTAGGTATAGGCTGTCATCAGGACTGGTGCGCAATTGGCTCCAGGCGCTGCGATTTGGCAACGCAGCTGCGCGGGCTCAATCTTGCGCGAGATCCGCCGTCCGTCCCGACCAGGGTGCCGAGCCGCTTAGAGCAATTCCGCCGCGACATCGGTAGCGGTCCAAGCAACGCCCTGCGGCACTGCCGGTAGTCACCAAGAGCGATCGCCGCAAGGCCCGCTGATCGGGAACCGGGCGGGAATTGCCGCGGGTCGATTACGACGAGCAGCTCGTCGGCGACTGGCCCCCTGAGAGCACCTATTGAGTTGTACACGGAC
>NZ_RZOI01001352.1:0-561 GCF_004022645.1 Mesorhizobium sp. M4A.F.Ca.ET.020.02.1.1
ATCATCAATGGCGCCGAAGACCGCGAGCCGGCGCTGCCGAAGGACCGCTCAATGCTGAAGATGATCGTTGCCTATGGCCTGTTCGGTTTCGGCTATGTGGTGACAGCGACCTTCCTCGTCGCCATTGTGCGCCAGAGCGGCGGCGGGCGCGTGTTCGAGGCCATGGTCTGGATGGTCACCGGGCTCGCCGGTTTTCCGTCCGTCTGGCTGTGGCAGAAGGTCGCCGGAAGGTCCGGTCTTTACCCAGCCTACGTGCTCGCTTGTCTCCTCGAGGTGGTCGGCGTCGCCGCAAGCGTCGTTGTCGGCGGCTATGCCGGTCCGCTGCTGGCTGGCGTTCTGCTTGGCGGCACCTTCGTCGCCATCACCGCGCTCGGTCTGCAGGCGGCAAGGCAGCTCGCGCCCCGGTCGCCGCGCCGCATCTTCGCGCTGATGACCGCCGCCTTCGGCGTTGGCCAGATCATCGGCCCGATCGCTGCCGGCATGCTGGCGCAAGCCTCCGGCAACTATGTCTCGGCCTCGATCACGGCGGCGGTCGTCCTGCTCGTCTCCGCCGTCATCGCC
>NZ_RZOI01001353.1:0-559 GCF_004022645.1 Mesorhizobium sp. M4A.F.Ca.ET.020.02.1.1
GCGCATCGCCGGCCCGCGCGACGCGCTGGCCATGGGCATCGGCCTCGTCAGCCAGGAACTCAGCCTGGTGCCGCAGCTCGACGTCGCGCAGAACATCTTCCTCGGCCGCACACGCGGATTGAGGGTCGTTCCGCGCGCCGGATATCGCCGCGAGGCACGTGCGATCCTCGACGATCTCGCTCCCCATCTCGATACCGACACGCCCGTATCCGCGCTGGGTATGGCCGACAGGCAATTGGTCGAGATCAGCCGCACGCTCGCCCGTGGCGGCCGCATCATCGCCTTTGACGAGCCGACGTCCAGCCTGACGCCTGCCGAGCAGGACAGCCTGTTCGCCGTCATCCGGCGCCTCAAGGCGGCAGGCAAGGCCATCGTCTACATCTCGCACCGGATGAAGGAAATACGAGCCATCGCCGATCGCGTGACGATCCTGCGCGACGGCGCAGTCGTCGCCTCCGGTCCCATCGGCGACTATTCCGAGGCCAGGCTGAACGAGTTGATCGCCGGGCGCGAGTTGTCGCGCGAGATGAACGCCGAAAAGCCGAAGCCGGTACGAGGC
>NZ_RZOI01001354.1:0-558 GCF_004022645.1 Mesorhizobium sp. M4A.F.Ca.ET.020.02.1.1
GAGACAGCCCCAGGGCAGCGATGAGGCAAGCGCCAGGCAAGTGCCGCGTCCCGAGGCGAACAGCACAGGCTTGCCCCTGTGCTCGCCCAGCCAGGCGGTGTTGCCCATGCCGGCATTGACGAGATGCGGCGCGAGCAGCGAGTAGACGCGGTAATCGCTAGCTGAGCCTTTGAGTGCCGAGAAGGTGATCTCCTGCAGCAGGACAGGGCGTTTCGGATCCGTAATGATCCTTTTACCGATCCTGTACGCCCCATCGGTCGCGGTGTTGGTCAGCCGGTAGGCGGGCACGCCGGCATCGACCGTCGAGACCTCATGCGCGGCATCGCGCTTCTCTTCGGAGAAATAGCCGCCGGGGCCGGTGACGATCAGTTCCATGTCGCGCGTGCAGGCGCTGTCGAGGCGCGGATGGTAGATCTCGTTGAGGATGCCGTGGCTGAGCGTGAACCAGAGGGGGCTGACCTCAGAAAGCGCAGTGCCAACGCCGCTCTTGGCGCTTGACGTCCAGCGCGCCGGTATCCCCGGGGCGCCCTGAGCAACGGTCGCTGCCATGCATTGGCC
>NZ_RZOI01001355.1:0-557 GCF_004022645.1 Mesorhizobium sp. M4A.F.Ca.ET.020.02.1.1
GTTCGGCCCGCCCTGCCTTCCCTTCGGCATAGAGCTGGCGGACCTTGGCCTTCTCGTCGTTCGGCAGGCCCGATGTCATCGGCCCGGCTGGCACGAACACCGCCGGCAAATGGCCGAAGGTGAGTGCGGCGATCACCAGCCCCGGCACGATCTTGTCACAGACGCCGAGGAAGACGGCGGCGTCGAACATGTTGTGCGACAGCCCGATCGCCGCCTCCATGGCGATCACGTCGCGCGAAAACAGCGACAGTTCCATGCCGGGCTGGCCTTGCGTGACGCCGTCGCACATCGCCGGCACGCCGCCGGCCACCTGCGCGATGCCGCCGGCCTCGCGCGCCGCTTCCTTGATCAGCGCCGGATAGGTCTCGAATGGCTGATGCGCCGACAGCATGTCGTTGTAGGAGGTGATGATGCCGAGATTGGGCACCCGGTCGCCGCCGAGCGCGACCTTCTCGGACGGGCTGCACACGGCAAAACCGTGCGCGAGGTTGCCACAGGACAGCACCGCACGGTTGGCGCTGCGGCCCGAGGCCTCGGCGATGCGGCCGAGATAGGCC
>NZ_RZOI01001356.1:0-556 GCF_004022645.1 Mesorhizobium sp. M4A.F.Ca.ET.020.02.1.1
GTTCGTCGGCTTCGCCAGCAACCAGATCGAGCGGCAATCGGAGACCCGCGCCGACGATTCCGTCGAGCAGGCGCTCGCCGATCCCTCGACGCGGCTGCTGCTGATGCATGGCGGCCGGCTCTATCTGAAACATGAGGACGGCAGCTTCGACCCCTGGTTCGGCTCAGCCGAAAGCAAAGCCTTCGACGTCTCGCTCGACCGCGGCGTGCTGCTCGGCTTTTCCGAGGCCGGCCCCGTGCTGGCGGTGCCGGCGGCCGTTGAGCCGGAGCAGCTTCCCGCGACCATCAAGGCGATCGACTACCGGTCCGTCTACATGCAAGGCCTGATCGACGAGGCGGCGGCCGGCGCGCTGGCGCAAGGGGCGGCCCTTCTTGCCTGGCACGCCAGCCACGCCTTCTGCAGCAAATGCGGCAGCCGTTCGGAAATGCGCGCCGGCGGCTACAGGCGGCACTGCCCGGCCTGCGGCACCGACCATTTTCCACGGACTGATCCGGTGGCGATCATGCTGACGGTGACGGCGGACAAGTGCCTGCTCGGGCGTGGCCGTCATTTCGGG
>NZ_RZOI01001357.1:0-554 GCF_004022645.1 Mesorhizobium sp. M4A.F.Ca.ET.020.02.1.1
ACGTTGGTCAGCACGGTGGGTTCAAAGAAGAAGCCCTCGTTGCCGATGCGCTTACCGCCGACGCGAAGCTCGGCGCCCGCCTCGACGGCGTCGCGAACCAGGCCGGCCATCGCATCGAGCCGGCGCGCATGGGCGAGCGGCCCCATTTGGGTCCCCACATGCGCTCCGTCGCCGACCTTCAGCTTGCCGGCCCCGTCGACGAAGGCGTCGACAAAGGCGTCGAAGACGCCGTCCTGCACCAGGAAGCGGGTGGGTGCTGCGCAGACCTGCCCGGCATTGCGGAACTTGAGCGCGACGCCGGTTGCGCTCGCGGCGGCCGGATCGGCATCGTCGCAGACGATGAAGGGAGCGTGCCCGCCCAATTCCATGGTCGTGCGCTTGAGATGGCGCGCCGACAACTCGCCAAGGTGGCGGCCGACCGGCACGGAGCCGGTGAAGGAAACCTTGCGGATGATGCTCGACGCGATCAGATGCTGCGATATCTCGGCGGGAACGCCGAACACGAGGTTGAGCGCGCCGGCTGGAACGCCGGCCTCCTCGAAGCACTTCACCAG
>NZ_RZOI01001358.1:0-554 GCF_004022645.1 Mesorhizobium sp. M4A.F.Ca.ET.020.02.1.1
TCTGTGGACAGACAATATGGAGCTCGCCCGCCATGCCCGCCGCTTCATCGCGGTCGGGCTGGAGACGGCGCGGCGCAAGGCCGAGCTGGTCAGACGCGCTGTTCTGGGCGACGGTTGCGCTGTTTGCCACCATCGTCGGCTCCCTCGTCGCCAGATGGGCCTTCGGCCAGGGCGGCGTGCTGTGGGCGCTGGTCAACTGGCGGTTCCTGTTCGTCGCCGCCATCGTCGCGGCCCATTTCGCCATGAACGAGCTGCGCCGCAATATCCTGTTGAGAAGCCTGTTCTTCGTCGTCTTTGCCGCGGCGACGCTGGCCTGCCTGTTCTGGACCTTCCAGGCCTGACCATCCATATCCCGTTTCGGCAAGGCGACAGGCGCGGGCTTTCATCGGCCCGCGCCATCGGCTATTCCGGTCCATGACCGCCTTCTCGCTGTCATCATTTGTCTGATAAATGGCTTGACTGAGAGATGACCGCGGCGGACAAGGCCGCCAGCAAAGCTTCACAAGGAAAGACCATGACCCTGTTTCGTAAGAACCTCATCGATGGCGAATGGG
>NZ_RZOI01001359.1:0-551 GCF_004022645.1 Mesorhizobium sp. M4A.F.Ca.ET.020.02.1.1
TCTCATCGTCTCGGCACGCGCCGGCACAGATGTAACGGCATTCCAGGCCGCGGTGCGCGATTTTCTTGGTGAGCAGTTCGGCGGTCACCGGTACGTGTTCGCACTGCATGATCCGGCCGACGATCCGAAGGAAATGGAGCAGGGCGGACGGCGGCCGCATATTCATGCCCATGCCATCGTCACCATGCGCTCCGAGACGGGTGATCGGATTGTAACCAGCCCACAATTCTTTCGGCAATGGCGCGCGCTGATGGCCGAGAAGGCAAGGGAGCACGGCATCGACATGGAGATGACAGACCGCCGCGAATTTGGCAATCCGCCAGCCTATGGGCGGAACCAGGTGCGGCCGGTGAGTTATGCCGGGCGGACCGAGCATGAAGGCACGAGCAGGGCTGCACAGGTCCGCTACGATGCCAAGCGTACCAACCGGCATTCCACGGCCCGCTCAGCGCCCAGCGCCGGCTATGCTGTCGAAGCGGTCCAGGCTTGGAGCGAGATCAAGCATGCCGATCCAGACAACGCCGTTGCCGACTTTGCGACCGCGCAGATAG
>NZ_RZOI01000135.1:0-10584 GCF_004022645.1 Mesorhizobium sp. M4A.F.Ca.ET.020.02.1.1
GGCGGAAGCCCCCTTCCAGTCCTTGCGCATGGCGTCGAGCAGGTCGCGGGTCTGGTAGGCGACGGATTCCAATGCCGCGCGGGCAAACTCCGCCGGGCCTGAGTTGCGGGTCAGGCCGAAGATCGCGCCGCGCGCCTCGGCGTCCCAATGCGGCGCGCCGAGGCCGACGAAGGCCGGCACCAGATACACATTCTGCGCCGGATCGGCGGCTGCCGCGAGCGCGCCGCTCTGCTCGGCCTTGCCGATCACCTTGATGCCGTCGCGCAGCCATTGCACGGCGGCGCCGGCGATGAAGATCGAGCCTTCCAGCGCATAGGTGGTCTTGCCGTTCAGGCGATAGGCAATGGTGGTCAACAGCCGGTTCTTCGAGCGCACCAGGTCGGTGCCGGTGTTGAGCAGCGCGAAGCAGCCGGTGCCGTAGGTCGACTTCATCATGCCCGGCTCGAAACAGGCCTGGCCGATGGTCGCGGCGTGCTGGTCGCCGGCGACGCCGAGGATTTTTATCTCGGCGCCGAACAGGCCCTTCTCGGTGACTCCATAGTCATCGGCGCAGTCTTTCACTTGCGGCAGCATGGCGGCCGGGATGCGCAGGATCGAGAGCAACTCGCCGTCCCAGACATTCTTCTCGATGTTGTAGACCAGCGTGCGCGAGGCGTTGGTGGCGTCGGTGGCGTGCACCTTGCCGCCCGTGAGCCGCCAGATCAGGAAACTGTCGATGGTGCCGGCGAGCAGTTCGCCCTTTTCGGCGCGCTTCCTGGCGCCTTTCACCTTGTCCAGCATCCAGGCGATCTTGGTGCCGGAGAAATAGGGATCGAGCAGCAGGCCGGTTTTCTTGGTGAATGTCTTCTCCAGCCCCTGCTTCTTCAATTTCTGGCAGAGCGGCGCGGTCCGGCGATCCTGCCAGACGATGGCGTTGTGAATCGGCTTGCCGGTCGCCTTGTCCCAGATGACGACGGTCTCGCGCTGGTTGGTGATGCCGATCGCCGCCACGTCCGAAGCGTTGCGGCTGGCAGCCTTCAGCGCGGCCTTCACGGTCGCCACCACGCTTGCCCAGATCTCCTGCGGATCGTGCTCGACCCAGCCCGAGGCTGGATAATACTGGTTGAATTCCTGCTGGCCGGCGCCGGCTACCTTCATCTGGTCGTCGAACAGGATAGCCCTGCTCGATGTCGTCCCCTGGTCGATGGCAAGCACAAAGCCGCTCATTTCCGCTCCTCCGCTCTTCATGCAACAGGGGAGACGGCAAAAGCCGCCTCCCCCGCAGGATCCATGCGGGCGCTGACGCCCGCATCAGGCAGTCTTACTTCTGCCAGCTCTTCACGAGCTCGTCGTAGTTGATGGTGATCGGCTTTTCCTTCTCGTTCTCGATCTTGAGCTGAGGCGCGAGATTGCCCTTCTTGACCGCGTCCGCGTTCCAGTAGGCGAGGTCATGCTCTTCGGCCATCCTCGGGCCGATATCGCCCTGGACGCCCGACTTCTCGATGCGGCTCATGACCTTTTCCTGCTCGGCGCAGAGCGAGTCCATCGCTTCCTGCGCGGTCTTGGCGCCGGACGAGGCATCGCCGATCGCCTGCCACCAGAGCTGAGCCAGCTTCGGATAGTCAGGCACGTTGGTGCCGGTCGGCGACCACTGGATGCGGGCCGGCGAGCGATAGAACTCGATCAGGCCGCCGAGCTTCGGAGCACGCTCGGTGAAGCTCTTGTCGTGGATCGTGCTCTCGCGGATGAAGGTCAGGCCGACATGGCTCTTCTTCACGTCGACGGTCTTCGAAGTGACGAACTGCGCGTAGAGCCAGGCGGCCTTGGCGCGGTCGGTCGGCGTCGACTTCATCAGCGTCCAGGAACCCACGTCCTGATAGCCGAGCTTCATGCCGTCCTTCCAGTAGACGCCGTGCGGCGACGGCGCCATGCGCCACTTAGGCGTGCCGTCGTCGTTCATCACCGCCTTGGCGCCGGCGTCGACCATCGAAGCAGTGAAGGCGGTGTACCAGAAGATCTGCTGGGCGACCGCACCCTGCGCCGGCACCGGGCCGGATTCGGAGAAGGTCATGCCCTGCGCTTCGGCCGGAGCGTAAGCCTTCAGCCAGTCGAGATACTTCTGGATCGAATACACCGAGGCCGGGCCGTTGGTGTCGCCGCCGCGCGCCGTGCAGGAGCCGACAGGACGAGAGTTCTCGTCGACCTTGATGCCCCATTCGTCGACCGGCAGGCCGTTCGGGATACCCTTGTCGCCATTGCCGGCCATGGACAGCCAGGCATCGGTGAACCGCCAGCCGAGCGACGGGTCCTTCTTGCCGTAGTCCATGTGGCCATAGACCTTCTTGCCGTCGATCTCGCGGCCGGTGAAGAACTCGGCGATGTCCTCATAGGCCGACCAGTTGACCGGCACGCCGAGGTCGTAGCCGTACTTGGCCTTGAAGTCGGCCTTGTTCTTCTCGTCGTTGAACCAGTCGTAGCGGAACCAGTAGAGGTTGGCGAACTGCTGGTCGGGAAGCTGGTAGAGCTTCTTGTCCGGCGCCGTGGTGAAGGAGGTGCCGATGAAGTCCTTGAGGTCGAGGTTCGGATTGGTGACGTCCTTGCCGTCGCCCGCCATCCAGTCGGTCAGGTTGCGCACCTGCTGGTAGCGCCAGTGCGTGCCGATGAGGTCGGAGTCGTTGACCCAGCCGTCATAGAGGTTCTGGCCGGTCTGCATCTGGGTCTGGATCTTCTCGACGACGTCGCCTTCCTGGATCGTGTCGTGCGTGACCTTGATGCCGGTGATGGCGGAGAAGGCCGGCGCCAGCACCTGCGATTCATAGGAATGGGTGGCGATGGTTTCCGAGACGACCTTGATCTCCATGCCGGCAAACGGCTTGGCGGCGTCAATAAACCACTGCATCTCCTTTTCCTGGTCGGCGCGCGAAAGCGTCGACAGCGGGCCTATCTCCTTGTCCAGAAAGGCCTTCGCCTCATCCATCCCGGCGTAGGCATTGCCTGCCCCGAGCAATAGGACAAGGGCGGTCGTTGATGTTAAAAATTGCCGTCGCATGTGTTTCCTCCAGTTTTGGTTTCAAGTGCGATCTGGAGCGGTCGCCGGCACGCGGCCGCTCCAACAGTTTCCCCCTCTATACGTAGCGGAACACGCCGATGGCGTAGACTACGGAGAGAGCGAGAGCCCACCACAGGTTGGGTCCAACCAGACCCAGCCAAGCGAGATGGATGAAGGCGCTGCCGAGCAGCGACAGGAAGAGACGGTCGCCGCGCGTCGTCTCGAAGCGGAGCACGCCGACGCGCGGATTGCCGCCCGGCGAGGCATATTCCCAGGCCGCCATGCCGCAAAGCAGCAGGAAGACGGTGCCGAAGAAAGCCGCCGTCGGCCAGGTCCACGCCATCCAGGAGAGGTCGAGGTTCATGGTCATACCCTCCCCAGGGCAAAGCCCTTGGCGATGTAGTTGCGGACAAACCAGATGACGAGCGCGCCGGGGATCAGCGTCAGCACGCCGGCGGCGGCGAGCAGTCCCCAGTCCATGCCGGCGGCCGAGACGGTGCGGGTCATGGTGGCGGCGATCGGCTTGGCGTCGGTGGTGGTCAGCGTGCGCGCGATCAACAATTCCACCCATGAGAACATGAAGCAGAAGAAGCAGGCGACGCCGATGCCGCTGGCGATCAGCGGCATGAAGATCTTCACGAAGAAGCGCGGGAACGAATAGCCGTCGATATAGGCCGTCTCGTCGATCTCCTTCGGCACACCGGACATAAAGCCTTCGAGGATCCACACCGCCAGCGGCACGTTGAACAGGCAGTGCGCCAGCGCCACCGCGATATGGGTGTCGATCAGGCCGAAGGCGGAATAGAGCTGGAAGAACGGCAGCGCGAACACCGCCGGCGGCGCCATGCGGTTGGTCAACAGCCAGAAGAACAGATGCTTGTCGCCGAGGAAGCGATAGCGCGAGAAGGCGTAAGCCGCCGGCAACGCTACGGCGACCGAGATCACCATGTTCATCACCACATAGGTGATCGAGTTGATATAGCCCGAATACCAGGACGGGTCGCTGAAGATGGTGCGATAGTTGGCGAGCGTCGGCGCATGCGGATAGAGCGTCAGCGACGAGACGATCTCAGCATTGGTCTTGAAGCTCATGTTGATGAGCCAGTAGATCGGCAGCAGGATAACGATGATGTAGAGCGTCGGCACGATCCACCACCAGCGCGATTCCTCGCCGCGGCGCCGCATCAGGCGCGCCACCTCGTCCTGCGACAGGGCGCTGCTCAGCCCTTCCGAAACCGCCGTCTCGCTCACTCTGTTCGCTCTTTCGTTAACGCCGGTCATCTCAGCGCTCCGCGTCGTAGTTGGTCATCACGGTGTAGAAGACCCATGACAACAGCAGGATGATCAGGAAGTAGACCAGCGACATCGCCGCCGCCGGACCGAGGTCGAACTGGCCAAGCGCCGTCTTGACCAGGTCGATCGACAGGAACGTCGTCGAATTGCCGGGACCGCCGCCGGTGACGACGAAAGGCTCGGTGTAGATCATGAAGCTATCCATGAAGCGCAGCAGCACTGCGATCAAAAGCACGCGCTGCATCTTCGGCAGCTGGATGTAGCGGAACACCGCCCAGCGCGAGGCGCCGTCGATCTTGGCCGCCTGGTAGAAGGCATCCGGGATCGAGACCAGGCCGGCATAGCAAAGCAGCACGACGAGGCTGGTCCAGTGCCAGACGTCCATTATGATGACGGTGACCCACGCGTCGATCGGATCCTGGACATAGTTGTAGTCGATGCCGAGCGCATTGACGTAGTAGCCGAGCAGGCCGATGTCGTTGCGGCCGAAGACCTGCCAGATCGTGCCGACGACATTCCATGGGATCAGCAGCGGCAGCGCCATCAACACCAGGCAGACCGGCACGCCCCAGCCCTTCTTCGGCATGTTGAGCGCGATGAAGATGCCGAGCGGCACCTCGATGATGAGGATGATGAAGGAGAAGATCAGGTTGCGGACCATCGCTTCCCAGAAGCGGTCGGAGGACAAGAGCTCCTCGAACCACTCCGTGCCGGCCCAGAAGAAGACGTTGTTGCCGAACGTGTCCTGCACCGAATAGTTGACGACGGTCATCAGCGGGATGACGGCCGAGAACGCCACCAGCACCAGCACCGGCAGCACAAGGAACCAGGCCTTGTTGTTCCAGGTCTTTTCCATCTATGCCCCCATCTCGACGCGCCAGGAATCGGCATAGATGTTGATGCCGGCCGGATCGAAACTCACCTTCGGATCGGCCGGCACGGTGTCGTCCTCGCCGATGACGGCGGCGATCTCGCGGCCCTCGAGGCTGGCGCGCACCACCTTGTGGCGGCCGACATCCTCGACCTTGCTGACTTTGACGGCCATGCCGTCGCGGCCGAGCCTGACATATTCGGGGCGGATGCCGAGCTCGATCGAGCCGGCGCCGGTGTTCCCGCTGGCAGTTTTGGGCACGCCCGGCAATTCGATGCGCTGGCTGCCGATCGTCGCGGTCCTGCCGTCGATCGCCACCGGCATGACGTTCATGCCGGGCGAGCCGATGAAATAGCCGACAAAGGTGTGGCGCGGCCGCTCGAAAAGTTCGGCCGGCGTGCCGATCTGGACGATCTCGCCGTCATACATGACCACCACCCGGTCAGCGAAGGTCAGCGCCTCGGTCTGGTCGTGCGTGACATAGACCATGGTGTAGCCGAAACGGCGGTGCAGTTGCTTCAGCTGCGAGCGCAGCACCCACTTCATGTGCGGGTCGATGACGGTCAGCGGCTCGTCGAACAGGATGGCGTTGACGTCCGAACGCACCAAGCCGCGGCCAAGCGAGATCTTCTGCTTCTGGTCGGCGGTCAGGCCGCGCGCTTTCCTGTTCGCCCATGACGCCAGATCGATCATCTCCAGCGTCTCGCGCACCTTGCGGTCGACATCGGCCTCCGGCACGCCGCGGTTGCGCAGCGGGAAGGCCAGATTGTCGTAGACGGTCATGGTGTCGTAGATGACCGGGAACTGGAACACCTGGGCGATGTTGCGCTCCTGAGTCGACAGCCTGGTGACGTCCTTGCCGTTGAACAGCAACTGGCCGTGCGAGGGGTGGAGCAGGCCCGAAATGATGTTGAGAAGCGTGGTCTTGCCGCAGCCGGAAGGCCCGAGCAGCGCGTAGGCGCCGCCATCCTCGAAGGTGTGGTGCACCTCCTTCAGGGCGAAATCTGAATCCTTCTGCGGATTGGGCAGGTAGGAGTGGCGGATGTGGTTGACGTCGATGCGTGCCATCGCTTCCTCCTCAAGCCGCGAGCTTCGGCGCGGCGGCCACGGCGCGGCCGTTTCCGTCGAAGACCATGATGTGGCGCGGATCGATGAACACCTCGACCATGGCGTCGGGCTCGAAGTCGCGGATGCCGTGGGTCAGCATCACCCAACGGGCGTCGGCGAAATCGAGATGGATGAAGCTCTCCGAGCCGGTGATCTCGGTGATGGTGACCTTGGCCCGCACCGGCACGGCGGCGGCATTGGGCCGCTCGAGCGACAGATGATGCGGCTGGAAGCCGATCGTGTAGATGGCGTCGGCAATGCCGGTGAGCTCGGCCGGCACCGGCAGCGTCACGCCGCCCTCGAGCAGGAAAACCGGACCCTTCTTGGCGAGCACGATGGTGTTGAGCGGCGGATCGGCAAAGGTTCTTGCCGTCACCAGGTCGACCGGCTTGCGGAACACCTCGATGGTCGGGCCGAACTGGGTGACGCGGCCTTCCGAAAGTGTCGCCGTATTGCCGCCGAGCAGCAGCGCCTCGTGCGGCTCGGTGGTGGCGTAGACGAAGATGGTGCCGGCGGCGGCGAAGATCTTCGGCAGCTCGGCGCGCAGCTCCTCGCGCAGCTTGTAGTCGAGATTGGCGAGCGGCTCGTCGAGCAGCACGAGGCTGGCGTTCTTGACGATGGCGCGGGCGAGCGCGGTGCGCTGCTGCTGGCCGCCGGACAGGCTGAGCGGGGTGCGGTCGAGATAGGGCGTGAGCTTCAGCAGTGCCGCGGCGTTGCGCACTTCCTTGTCGATCTTCGCCTGCTCGGCGCCGGCGACCCTCAGCGGCGAGGCGATGTTCTCGTAAACGGTCATCGCCGGGTAGTTGATGAACTGCTGATAGACCATGGCGACGTTGCGCTTCTGCACCGGCTGGCCGGTGACGTCCTTGCCGTCGAACCAGACCGAGCCGGAGGTCGGCGCGTCGAGGCCGGCCATCAGCCGCATCAGGCTGGTCTTGCCGGACAGCGTCGGTCCGAGCAGCACGTTCAGCGAGCCGTGCTGGAGCGTCAGCGACACGTCGCGGATATGCTCCGCCGCGCCGACCGTCTTCGACACGTTTCTCAATTCCAGCATGATGCCTCCTCCCCGGCTCTGTGCATCACACGGCCATCCTATTCGGCCGCCGCGACATGGCGGCGACTTATTCCACGCATGAATTCGTCGAGCGTCGCGGCCTGCTCGCGACTGAGATGCAGGCCACGCTTGGTCCGGCGCCACAATACATCCTCAGCGGTCAGCGCCCATTCGTTTTCGACGAGGTAGCGAACCTCGGCTTCGTAGAGATCAGCGCCGAAGTTGCGGCCGAGATCGGCATTCGACTTGGCGAGCCCCAGCACGGCCTGCGCCAGCGTGCCGTAGAGCCGGGTCAACCGACGCGCCAGGCGCTGATCGAGGAACGGATAGGCGCTCTTCAGTTTCGCAACTTGCGCCTCGAAGCCGGTGGGCGGGAAATTGCCGCCCGGCAGCGGCGCGTTCGAGGTCCAGGGCTTTCCGCGCTTGCCGAGGAAGCTTTCGATCTTTTCCAGCATCGATTCCGACAGCCGGCGATAGGTGGTGATCTTGCCGCCGAAGGCGTTGATGATCGGCGCGGACCCCTCGCCGCCATCGGTTTTCAGAACATAGTCGCGGGTCGCTTCCTGCGCCCTAGAGGCGCCGTCGTCATAAAGCGGGCGCACGGCCGAATAGGTCCAGACGATGTCGGAACGCTTGACCGGTTGCGCGAAATACTCGCTTGCCGCGGCGCAGAGATAGTCAATCTCGGTGTCGCTGATCTTCACATCATGCGGATCGCCCGGATAGTCGCGGTCGGTGGTGCCGATCAGCGTGAACTCTTCCTCATAGGGAATGGCGAAGATGATGCGGCCATCCTTGTTCTGGAAGAAATAGGCGCGCGGATCATCGAACTTCTTGGCGATGACGATGTGGCTGCCTTGCACGAGGCGGACATTGTGGACGTCGTTCTGGCCGACCGTCGCCGAAAGCACGTGATCGACCCAGGGGCCGGCGGCGTTGACCAGAAGCCTGGCCTTGACTTCCTCGGTGTCACCGGTCCTCAGGTCCTCGAGCCGGATTGCCCAGAGGTCGCCTTCGCGACGCGCGCCGACGACCTTGGTGCGGGTGCGGATGATCGCGCCGCGGTCGGCGGCGTCGCGAGCATTCAGTGCCACCAGGCGGGCATCGTTGACCCAGCCGTCGGAATATTCGAAGGCCTTGCGAAACAGCGGCTTCAGCGGCTTGCCGGCCGGATCCGTCCCCATGTCCAGCGTCTTCGTCGCCGGCAGCAGTTTGCGCCCGCCAATATGGTCGTAGAGGAAAAGGCCGAGCCGGATCAGCCAGGCCGGCCGCAGGCCCTTGGCGTAAGGCAACACGAAACGCATCGGCCAGATTATGTGCGGCGCGTTCTTCCACAGAACCTCGCGCTCCATCAGCGCTTCGCGTACCAGGCGGAATTCGTAAAACTCAAGATAGCGCAAGCCGCCATGGATCAGCTTGGTCGAGCCGGACGAGGTGCCGCTGGCCAGATCGCTCATCTCGGCGAGAAAAACCGAGAAGCCGCGACCAACCGCGTCGCGGGCGATGCCGCAGCCGTTGATGCCGCCGCCAATGACAAAAATGTCATGGATCGGTGATGCGTCCAAGAAATCCTCCAGCGATTTCGCATTGCAGCATTTTTGGTCTTTTGCGAAACCGTTACGGAATTAATTCGAAATACGAACGAATGTCAAACGAAATATCACAGCGCCGTGAAAGCCACGTTAGCCGGCCCTAGCCGAGCGATGTTTCGATCAGCTGAACCTCTGCCTCCTCGCAGATCTTGCGCACCGAGGGGATGTCGCAACGATCGGTGATGAAGGTGTTGACCTGCGACAGATGGCCGATGCGAACCGGCGCGGTGCGTTCGAACTTGGTCTGGTCGGAAACCAGGATGACGTGCCTGGCGTTGGCGATAATGGCTTGCGCCACTTTCACCTCGCGAAAATCGAAATCGAGCAGCGCGCCATCATGGTCGATGGCCGAGGCGCCGATGACGGCGTAGTCGACCTTGAACTGGCGGATGAAGTCGACGGCGGCCTCGCCGACGACGCCGCCGTCGGAGCCACGCACGACGCCGCCGGCAATCACCACCTCGATCGAAGGATAGACACGCATCCTATTGGCAACATTGATATTATTGGTGATGACCATGAGGCCGTTGTGGTCCAGCAAGGCCTTGCTGACGGACTCGGTCGTGGTGCCGATGTTGATGAAGAGCGAGGCGTTGTCGGGGATCAGCCTGGCGGCGGCGCGGCCGATCGCCTCCTTCTCCTCGGCGGCGATCTTGCGGCGCGCCTCATACTCCATGTTCTCGATGCCGGAGGGGAACAGGGCGCCGCCATGGATGCGTGTGAGCAGGCGCTGGTCGCAGAGATCGTTGAGGTCCTTGCGGATGGTCTGCGGCGTCACGTTGAAATGCGTGGCCAGATCGTCCACCAGCACACGGCCATGATCCTGGGCCATCTGGACGATTTCAGCATGGCGCGGGGACAGAAACATCTAGTGCCTCCCGTTTTCGTTTTTCTTGTGTATATCCGAAAACGAAAGCAATGAAAAGGCAGATGCCGACTAATGAAAATCATATGATCGCAAAACCGGCGCAGCTCGATAGGGGACTTGCCTCAAGTAAGGCAGCGTGCGATTTCGGTGATGACAGCAAATGCCGCGTCGATATCGTCCGCCGTCGCCTCGAACTGGCCGGCCTGGAAGCGGATCGCGACCCGACCATCCACTTTGGTCTGGGTCAGGTAGATGCGGCCATCGTCGTTGATGGCATTGACCAGTCGAAGGTTGTGTTCATCTGAATCGGCGCCCGCCCCTCCCTTATGCCGAAACGAAAATAGCGACAGCATCGGCTCGGTAACGATGTCGAAATCCGCCTCGCCTGCCAGGCGCCTGGCGAGGCCTTCGCTCCAGGCGACGTGGTTACGGATCATGGCGCGCAGGCCTTCCAACCCATGCGCCCGCAACAGGAACCAGAGTTTGAGCGCCCGGAACCGCCGACCGAGCGGCACCGACCATTCGGAATAGTTGATGATACCGTCATGACCATGGGTCTTGAGATAGTCCGGCTTGATGGCCAGCGTACGCACCAGATCTTCGGGCTGGCGGATGAACTGGATCGAGCAGTCGAACTGCGCGCCCAGCCATTTGTGCGGATTGAAGACGATCGAATCGGCGCCTTCGACGCCGGCCCAGAAATGCCGATACTCCGGGCAGATCATCGCCGATCCGGCCCAGGCGGCGTCGACATGCAGATAGAGGCCGTGC
>NZ_RZOI01001360.1:0-548 GCF_004022645.1 Mesorhizobium sp. M4A.F.Ca.ET.020.02.1.1
TCTTTTGTCCGCCGGTGCTGGGTTCGGCCGTGAGCTTTGTGTTCATCGGCGGCGGTCTTTGGTCAGGGGTACTGCTCGCCCTGAAGCGGCGACGCTTCAATTTCGATCCGCCGATGCTCGCCATAACGGTGGCGATCTATGTCTATTGCGCGGCATACCTGCTGGCGTCGGCCGTCAACAACGCGCTCGGGGCCGATGCGCCGCATCTCGTGGCGCTGGTCACGTTCCTGCTGTTCCCGATCTCCTACTCGACCTGGAGCATAACCGCAAAGGCGACCCTTGCCCGCATCGTCGTGGTCGCCAGCATGGCGGCATGTTTTGGCGCCCTGGTGCTGGCCGTGGTGCAATACTACTGGCTCGGCATGCGGGCCGAAGGCGGGGCCGGAAACGCCATTCCGTTCGCCACGGTCACCTGTCTCGGCGTCATGATGTGCATGGCCGGGGCGCTGTCGGGCATTGAAAGAGCCAAAGGCCTTCTGATCCCGGCGGTACTGGCCGGCATCATTGCCATCCTCTATTCGGGCACCCGCATCATCTGGGTAGCCATA
>NZ_RZOI01001361.1:0-538 GCF_004022645.1 Mesorhizobium sp. M4A.F.Ca.ET.020.02.1.1
GCCTGGGCGATGGCGCGGCCGGGCATCGCGGCGCCGATCGCCAGCGCCACGACGCTCGCCCAGATGGACGGCCTGGTGCGGGCGGCATCGCTGATGCTCGATGCCGACGACATCGCGGCGCTGGACCGGGCCAGCGCCTAGCGCCGCAGGGCCGGCGGTGTTTCGCCCGCTGTTGCACGATCGTTCAAGACGGGGATGCCGCTTGCGCATAGCGTTCCCGCATCGCGACAGGATGCGGGAAAGGCGTATGGCTGGGTTCTTGTCCCTCACGCAGCCATGGCAGCAGGTGCTGGCGCTGGTGTTTGCCGCCACCGTGGTGATGGGCAGTCCGGGGCCGGCGACCATCAGCGTCACCGCCATCGGCGCCGCCTTCGGCCTGCGCCATTCGCTGCGCTATACGTCGGGCATCATCCTCGGCACCACGATGGTGCTTCTGGTGGTGGCGTCCGGCGTGATGGCGATCTTTGCCTCGCTGCCGGGCATGGCGCCGGTGCTGGCGATCGCATCCGCCGCCTACATCCTCTATCTGGCCTACAGG
>NZ_RZOI01001362.1:0-538 GCF_004022645.1 Mesorhizobium sp. M4A.F.Ca.ET.020.02.1.1
GAGCAGCGTGTAGTAGGGCTGGACGGAATGGGCGTCGATCGGCTCCTCGGGCTTATGACCGGAATGCAGTTCGAGGAATTTCGGCGGCACGCGCAGCATCGGACCGCTGGCCGACAGCGCAAAGCGCGGCTCGGCGTCGAGATTCTCGAGTGTGACGACAAGCTTGCCGCCGCGCGGGATGGCGGCGTTGGCGACGAGAATGAGGTTGAGCAGCAGCTTGACCTTGTTCTTGGGCAGGAGCGCGCGGGTTCCGTTCCACACCAGCTCCGGCTTCTCGTTCTTCAGGAAGGCGATGGCGACAGCCTCGGCGTCGCCGGTGTCGATCATCATGCCGGCGGAACCGGCGGCGCCGAAGGCAATGCGGGCAAATTGCAGCCGGGCCGAAGCGTTCTTGGCACTCTGGCGGATCAGTTTCATGGCGTCTTCGTCGGCGCCGCCCTCATCGAGCAATTCAAGGCCGTTGTTGATCGCGCCGACCGGCGAGATGATGTCGTGGCAGACCCGGCTGCACAGGAGCGCGGCAAGGTCGGGTGCGGAA
>NZ_RZOI01001363.1:0-537 GCF_004022645.1 Mesorhizobium sp. M4A.F.Ca.ET.020.02.1.1
GGTGAAGGTGGCGAGACGTCCCGAACTCATGCTGAAGCTCCTTGCAAGTTTAAGGCGCTACGATTGGCGAGGCCGCCAGGTCGGACCGGCGCGGTTCCACGCCAGCGAAAAGGCTGCCTTCCTCGAACCAGCTCTTTGGCGCCGGCGCGCCCCACAGCGTCTGGCGTTGCGGGTCCTTCAGGTCCCATTTGATCGGCTCCAGATCCGGATCGACCGTCTGGTAGTCCGAGCAATAGATCTCGATGCGGTGGTTGTCCGGGTCGCGAATATACAGGAAGAGGGCGTTGGAGATGCCGTGCCGGCCGGGCCCCCGCTCGATGTTCGCTACCCAGCCGGTCGTGGCCATCAGGTCGAGCAGATCGATGATGTTGAGCGGCGTCGGCACCCAGAAGGCGACATGGTGGAGTCGCGGGCCGAAACCGTTGGTGAAGGCGATGTCGTGCACGCCGCCCTTGCGATGCGTCCAGGCGGCCCACAGCCTCCCGCTATCGGCGTCCTCGGTGTATTCGGTGACGCGGAAGCCGAGCTCGTTATAGA
>NZ_RZOI01001364.1:0-534 GCF_004022645.1 Mesorhizobium sp. M4A.F.Ca.ET.020.02.1.1
CGGCTGTTATTCCGGAGTGAATTGCGCCAGGTCGACCGGCGCGCCGAAAACTCGCGCTGACGTTTGAAGGCATGGGCCCGATTCGATCAGAGATCATCGCCTTGACTATTCGAACCGCCGCTTGGCTCTAAACACAAACTGTGATCAGATGATCACGCTTGCTTCGGCGGGCGCACTCGGGCATCGCACATAGCTTCTGCCGGCATCTGAGGAAAGCAAAACCGTGGCTCTGGGCTTCGAACCCGTATCGGGACGCATCACCGTCCAGGATGGCGTCTACCAACAGCTCCGCCATGCCTTGATGGTCGGCAGCTTCGATCCGGGACAGGTGCTGACCATCGCCGCGCTGGCCGAGGCCTTCGGCACCTCGAACATGCCGGTGCGCGAGGCCTTGCGGCGGCTGGCGGCGGAAAACGCGCTGGAGATCTCACAGAACGGCTCGGCCTGCGTGCCGGTCGTCACGCGGGCGCGGCTCGACGACCTTTGCCGGGCCCGTCTCGCCGTCGAGGGGCTGGCGGCCGAACTCGGCGCGCC
>NZ_RZOI01001365.1:0-531 GCF_004022645.1 Mesorhizobium sp. M4A.F.Ca.ET.020.02.1.1
GCGTTGGATTGAGCTTCAGGGTTCTCCAGGACGTCCTGCGCGATGCGGAAGGATTCCACGCCCGCCGGGACGCCTGCGTAGATCGTGAGCTGGATCAGGGCGTCGCGGATCTCGTCCGGCGTCACGCCGTTGCGCAACGCGCCGCGCAGATGAAGCGCAAGCTCGGCGCTGCGGCCGAGTGTGCCGAGCATGACGATGTTCAGCAGACTGCGGTCGCGGCGGCTAAGAGCTTCTCGCCCCCAAGACGCCCCCCAGCAGTATTCGGTGACCAGCTCCTGAAAATCGCGGCCGAAGTCGCCCGCTTTATCGAAGGCGCGCCGCACGTATTCCTCGCCGACGACCTCGTTGCGTATCTTCAGTCCCTTGTCGAACAGCGCCGAGTTGCTCATGCGGGGGTTCCTTCATCGACGACCGGGTTGGTGAGCGTACCGAGCCCCTCGATCTCGACGGAGATGGTGTCTCCGTTGGTGAGAAAGCGCGGCGGCTTGCGCGTGAAGCCGACGCCAGCCGGCGTCCCCATCGGGATGAGGT
>NZ_RZOI01001366.1:0-530 GCF_004022645.1 Mesorhizobium sp. M4A.F.Ca.ET.020.02.1.1
GTACTGGTGGTGCCACGCAATTTCGAGCCGACCTTTTCGGAGATCTGGGAACGCGACCCGGCCAATGAGGACGATGTCGATTTCGTCACCGACGACCTTGCCGGCTTCCTGACGGCAATCGTCGAAGTCAGGACCTGACGCCGTCATCCGATCGACGGTGCATGCCGCCCGAGCGCGTGCGCGGCTGGCTCCGGTCAGTCGAAGTCCGGGATTGTGCCGGGCGGCAGCCCCAACCGCCCATTCAGATCCCTCAGGAAGCGGCACCAGGCAGGTGGGTCTCCCTCATCCTTCCCATTGCCATTGCCGTCGGATGAAAATCCGTTGCCGAAGCCATTGCCGCAATTGGCGTTGCCGTTGAAGCTGCCGCCATTGCCGTTGCCATTGAAGCTGCCGGCGTTGCCATTGCCGTTGAAATTGCCGGCGTTCCCGTTGCCGTTGAAGCTGCCGGAATTGCCGTTGCCGTTGAAGCTGCCGCCTTTGCCGTTACCGCTCGAGGTATCGCTGTTGGCCAGGCCATCGGCAAATCCGAT
>NZ_RZOI01001367.1:0-526 GCF_004022645.1 Mesorhizobium sp. M4A.F.Ca.ET.020.02.1.1
GTTGTGGAGTTCGAGCGGCGCGGTCATTTTTCCGCCCCTCACCGCTCGGGTTTCAGCAGCGTCCAGATCCAGCCGATGAAGGTGAGGACCAGGAACGGATAGCCGATCGCCGGCAGCGGCGCCGAAGTCGGCAGCAGCGGCGCGCCCCACAGGATCATCAGCGCCGAGACGGTGAACAGCAAGGCGGCGACGAGCCCGGCGAGCCGTGTCCAGAGCGCGAAAGTCGCCGGAGCGCTGACCATGACCAGCCCCGCCGCCCACAGCGCGATGCCGCCGACATAGGAAGGCACGCTGGCCTGCAGCCCCGCCGCGTTGCCGGCCAGAAGCAGGCTTTCGCCGGCGAGGAAGGTCAGGAAGCCGGCCGCGACGAGATCATTGCCGAGCCGCTGGTATTTCATCGTCAGCAGCGCCGCCGCAACGACGACACCCACGCCGTCGATGGTCCACAACGTCTCGCGCAGCGCGTCGCTGGCAACGAAAGTGCCCGCCATGCCCAGCGCGCCGCCGATGGCGAGGCCGATTGCGG
>NZ_RZOI01001368.1:0-521 GCF_004022645.1 Mesorhizobium sp. M4A.F.Ca.ET.020.02.1.1
GTGTCCGCAGGCAATGTTGGGATCGATGGCGACGCGGTCGCCGGGCTTCACGGCCGTCACGTCGGCAGCGACAGCCTCGACCGTGCCGGCATATTCATGGCCGGGAACCAGCGGGAACGCGCCTTCGCCATAGCGGCCTTGCAGGACCTCGATGTCGGTGTGGCAGAGCCCGGCGGCGCGGACCCTGACCAGAGCGTGCCCCGGTGCGATCTCCGGCATGTCCAGCTCCGCCATGCCGGCAACGCCCGCGGCGGCAAATCGGATGGCTTTCATGTCATTCTCCGTGCGGGCAACGCCTCAGCTCATCCAGTTGCCGCCGTCGACATTGTAGGTCTGGGCGAGGATGTAATCACTGTCGGACGAGGCGAGGAAGACGGCGAGCCCGGCAATGTCCCCTGGGGTCGCGAAGCGGCCTATCGGCACGGACTTCGCCACCGCCGCCTTCTTCTCGCCCGGCTTCAGGCCCTCCCAGCGGGCGAAATGGGCGTCGACGACGTCCCAATGCTCGCCGTCGACGACAC
>NZ_RZOI01001369.1:0-520 GCF_004022645.1 Mesorhizobium sp. M4A.F.Ca.ET.020.02.1.1
CCCTCTTATCCGCCATTCAGCCTGGTTGGCTGCGGCAGCGTCGGATCGAAAACCGCTCTGCATCTGGCCCGTGCCGGCGCCCAGATCTTGGCCGTCTCCGACAGCAACGAGCTGCGGCCCCACAACATGGCCCGGCACGCCCTCGTGCGGCCACCCCTGCCGTGGCCGAAGGCGTTTGAACTGTCTGACGAGCTGGCCCTGCTCGGGCAGAAACCGGAAGCCCATCTGATTGACGTGGTTAGGGGCCTGAAGCGTGCGGACAATCGCCTGCTGATTTCGCCGCCCGGGACCGGCACGCTGCTCAACACGACCGCATCGAGCCTGGTGCGCGATGCCCTGTCAATGGTGAGCCCTGCCGAGCTGCCGGCACGCATGGCGGAGATCGCCCTTTTCGGGCGCGGCCGTGGCGGTTTCGTATTTCATAAGGGAAGCAACCGCAATCCGAGCCTCGCCGACCTGCAGGCGGTGCTGTCCGCGACCGTGACGCCTTATGAACGGACATTGTTGTTCGATCCCGAGT
>NZ_RZOI01000136.1:0-10563 GCF_004022645.1 Mesorhizobium sp. M4A.F.Ca.ET.020.02.1.1
ATCGAGAAGAATGCATGTCAAGCATCGGACCAAAACAGGCGGTTTTCGCCAGCCTTGCCGAAGTGGCTCAAGCTCTCGGGCATGCGCACCGGCTGGAGTTGCTGGAGCACCTCGCTCAGGGTGAACGGAATGTCGAGGGGCTTGCGGCACGGGCGGGCCTCAGCTTTGCCAACGCCTCGCGCCACCTTCAGATCCTCCGGCGCGCGCACCTTGTCGAGGCGCGGCGGCACGGCAAGCATGTGCTTTACCGTCTTGCCGGAGATACCCAGGTGGTTGAGTTGATGAAGGCCTTGGGGCGCGTGGGCGAGCGGAACGTCGCCGAGGTCAATCGCGTCATGGCCGACTACTTCCACGCACGCGACGCGCTGGAGGCTGTGTCGCGCGAAGACCTTGTCTCAAGACTGCATGACGGTCTTGTCACGGTTCTCGACGTCCGGTCGGAGGACGAATTTGCGCTTGGACATCTTCCGGGGGCGCTCAACATTCCGCTCGCTGACCTTGAACGCCGGCTGGCGGAGCTTCCCGCCAACCGGGAGGTCATCGCCTATTGCCGCGGTCCTTATTGCGTTCTGTCCTTCGAGGCTGTCGCGTCATTGCGGGCGCGAGGGTATGTCGTTCATCGGCTCGAGGACGGCTACCCCGAATGGAAGGCTGCGGGCCTTCCGGTTGAGGCGACGGCCTAAGGTGGCCTCGCACCCTTGGGCCTTGCCCGGGACGGTTACGCCGGGATGGGCGCGGAATATTTGGCCTTCAGCCATGTGTTCGACGGTCCGCTGCTGTAGTGGCTGTCGGCGCGCTTCGAGACGATGCCTTCGAGCCCCATCTTCTCGGTGGCGCGGATGATCGCCAGCGCACTGCCCGCGAAATGCTCGCTGTACCGGATCTTGCCGAGGCCCGGCTCGACCAGTTGCCACAGCGCCTGCTTTCGCTGCAGCAGGGGCAAGGAGGCCAGATCGCGACCGTCGAGATGGAGGATGTCGAACGCGACGAACACCAGCCGGCTCGGCTCGTTCCAAATCGCGGCTTCCAGCGCAGGGCAATCGGGAGCGCCCTGCTCGCCTGGCACAATGACCTCGCCGTCGATAATGGCAGCCCGGCATGGCAGCTCGACTTCCAGCGCGATGGGCCAGTATTTCGTGGTCCAGTCGCGGCCGTTCTTGCTGTAGAGGCGCACGCCGCCACTGTCGATGATGATCTGCGTCCGGTAGCCGTCGAGATAGACCTCGTGAACCCATCCCTCATCTTCGGGCGGCTGCTCGACCCGTGTCGGGATCTGCGGCGGAATGAACTCCAGCCGGCCGCTTTTGACCTTGGCTCGCTTACTCAATGACGCCACCTTTGACCGCCAGCGGCGGCTGATCGGCACAGGCAGCCGGACATCCCCCCAACCGGAACGCCTGCCGCCTGTGCCGAGCCCCCGCTAAGCCACTGTGGCCGAGCCCCCGCTAAGCCATCTCGAACATCTACGAACGAGGCCGGATTGTCGTTAGCTTCGCATCCCAATACTTATCCTGGCGTACATATCTTGCTCGGCACGGCGCTCCAGCGCCGTCCCGACTGGCCTGTGCCATCCAGGATTGCCGCAGGCCCCACTCAGTCCCTTGGACAATTCGGGCGTTGGTCTTCCGGTGATGCCGGCCTGAAAGCCAATAGGCCCTAGTCCATCAAAAGCACCAGGGCCGGATGCAGCTTCTTCAGATTCGGCAATGATTTCGATTGCCAGGGTATGTCGGGCGTTCCGCGCACGACGAGTCGAACATCGGGATGCTTGCGCACCTCGATGGTAAATTTCGCAAGCAGGTTGATGCCGGAAGAGTTGAGAAAGTGAAGGTCCTTCAAATTGAGCGTAATGGACGCGGGATTTGTGGCGAGAACGCCGGTCGCCAAAGCCATGATAGGCGCGCCGGCCTGTGAACTGGCGAGCCGCATTGAACCGTCGAAAAAAATATCGCTTCCTTCAATCCACACGCGGTAGTCGTCGGTTTTGATTTCCATAGCCTGGCTTCGTTTCATCTAGTTTTGAGTTTGCGAGATCGGTATGGAGGCATATGTCTCCAGGCAAACCCGATCGCTTTCGTCCGCTGAGCTGAATATCCAGGCCAGGCGTGCGCCATAGTCGCTCATCAAAGTCAGCAGTCCGAGCCCGGAGCCCGACATGTCGGGGTTCGCGGCATTCGCTTCTATTCGCTGTATCAGCAGGTCCTTGGGATCGCCAACCGTGATGTCCGCCAGTAGACTTTGGAATTCGGATACGTTTTGACCGTCGACGTCATTCGACACCTTGAGCTTGAAGCATTCCGAATCCATCGACGCCTCGATCACGATCTCACCTGGCGCGCGGAATTTGACAGCATTTTCGATGAGCTCGTTGACCAGATATCCGATGCTATGACGCACTTCCATGTAGTCATTGCGAGACGACTGAAAGCGCAACGCGAAAAGATCGGCGATGAAGTCCGAGGTTGTTGCGCAATGACGCCAACTCAGGTCGAGAGGTCCGTCGAACAGCCGCACGCGACTGACGTTCTCCCTCATCCCGATTGCAATGTCAGGGGTACCGAATAGCGCTGTCATTGCCTACGTGTGCCTTATGATCACTAGGGTGATGTCGTCGTGGATCTTCTGGATTCCGATATGGGCCATCAGATCGTCGATGATACCGGTTTTGATTTCCTCGGCGCTCCTGCCGTGACGTCTTTGCACGCTCTGGGAGAGCCGCTCGAACCCGAACAGTCTTTTGTTTTGGTCTTCCGCCTCGGTCACACCGTCGGTGTGCAGCACGATCACGTCGCCGCTCCCGAACTGGATGTCACGCGTGTCGATGAACTGCGAGATGTCGCTCTCCAGACCAACCGGCAGACCCAGATCAAGCGTATCAATGCGTTCGACTTCCCCATCCGCGCGCACGACGAGAACGTCCTCATGCTGGCCGGATAGCGTTACCCGCTCATCCTCGAAGTCAAGAAAGGCCAGCGAGAGATGCTTGTCGGTGTTGGTCCGCTCGATGTTCTTGTAGATTGCTTTGTTCAGCCGATTCAGAAACTGGTGCGGATCCGCTTCGTTGGTCTCCTGCAGCGCGCGCGCAACCGATTGGACCATCAGCATCAGCACGCCGCTCTCGAGACCATGGCCGGTCACGTCGCCGATGCCGATCTTGACCCGCGATCCGTTCCGCAGGACGTCGTAGTAGTCCCCGCCGACCTCGTCGGCCGGCCGCATGTAGGCTGCGATCTCCAGCCCCGGAATCGCTTCGAGTTCGAATGGTTTCGGCAAGACCATCATCTGGATCTGCCGGGCTACCGCGAGTTCGGCACCGAGGCGGACGTTCTCGTCCCGCAGCTTTTCGTTGAGCGCGGAAATCTCCAGATTTGCGTCGCCGAGCTCCCTGGTTCGTTCGTCGACGAGTTGCTCGAGGTTCTCGGTATGAAAGCTGATCTCCTCAGCCATGCGGTTGAAGGCGATGCCTGCCGCTCCAACCTCGTCGCGCGTTGGAATGCTCACGCGCACGGAATAGTCCTTGGACTGGAGCCGCTGGGCGGCGCTGGCAAGCGACCTGAGGCCGGCGGTGATGCGCTTCGAAATCCCGAGCACGGCCGCAAAGACAATCAGAAGCGAAACGACGATCGCGGCGACCTGGAAGATCAGGATACGATTGGTTGCGCGGGAAATACTCTGTTGCGCGGCGACGAGAGACGCATAGATCTCCCGTTCGGGGACGACGATCCCGACCGACATCATTTCGGACTTGATCGGTCCCGAACTCCACAGATTGGTCGGCTTCAACCTCTTGAGGACGACAATGTAGGGGACGCGTTCGCCGTTGTTGTCGAGCAGGATATGCTGAATGACACCGTCATTGTTCTGGTCGAGGGGCAGCGACGCGATGGCGGGCTGCGTGCTGCCACGCAGCGACCTCTCCAGGCCGGTGACGCCCTGCGTGCCTGCATCGCTCGATGAAGTCAGGCCGATGATCGCCTGGCCCGACGGATTGATCGCCACCACGTTGCCGGTCGACATTGTGAGGAAGCCGAACCCGGTTTCGGCGATTTTCACACGTTCGACGACTTCCGCGAGCTGATCGAGCGTGATATCCGCCCCCGCCGTACCGGCGATACCGGTGCGATCTTGCGTCCACAACGGCTGGAAAAAGCTGACGATCAGCTTTCCCGTGATTGCATCGGTGTAAGGCGCTGTCTGGGTTATGTCGTCAGGGACCGGACGGGAGGCTGGATCCCTGGCCCATTGCTGCCACGACCCATAGATTCCCGGAAAGAAGAACTCCCAGAACTCCGCCTTGTTGTGGCCCGGATAGAGCCGGTCGAAGGTCTGTGCCTGGTCCGTATAGGGCACCGTCCTGAAGATCGGCCGTTCCTTTGGACCAATATAGTACATCTGCAGTTTGGACGCCCCGCTGGCCATGAGGGTCGGCGCGACGAGATCGATCACGGTACTGTCTTCTATTTCCTTCTCGACGCCCGGCAATGGATTGTGGTCGGCCCCCAATAGGTAGCCCCAGACACTTATCACGGATGGCGATCCCGGCAGATTCTGCGCCCAATCGCCCTTGGCGTCGTAGACGACCTTCACGGAGCCGGGCGCCTGATGCGACAGTGTCGCTCCGACCTGTTGCTGCCTGCCTGGGTCGTCGATCTGGGCCTGCAGCATGCCGGCCAAGGCCTTGACGTCCCCGTGAACGCGATCGAGCAGCAGGTCGACACTTAAGGCCGTCGATTCGGCATAGGAGCGAATGTATTCCTGGTTTGCGGTCGTCAGGCCCTCACCGACTTCCGATGTGGCATCGCGCGACAGCTTTTGAACGTTCCAAAGCGCCAGGCCACCGCTCATCAGGAGGTCGAACAGCACCGCGCCACCAACGACCAGTACGAATTTCGCTCGAAAGGAGCGCATGCCGAAGCGTGGTGTAGGCTCAGCGTCGGCTTTCATTGCGGTCGCCGCCCCGATGCGACCCAGATCGGCCAGCCCGCGTAACCCTTGGGGTGGAGCGCAGCGAAAATGTGGTCCTGGAAGCCCTGCCGGAACCGTGCAACGAACTCCGGTCCGTCGCCACGTCTGGTCGCCATCTCGCCTGCATAGACATCCGCCCAGGCTACAATGACATCGGCGAAGTCCTGCGGGTCGCCGTCCAGGTTGGTGACCATGAAGGTCTCGACACGGATGTCTTCGAATCCGGTTTCGAGCAGGTATCGCCTGCTTTTGGGCCCAAGTTCGACGTCCATCTCGAAATGCCCGAACAGCTTCGCCACCTCGTTGTAGGTCCAACGAATGCTTTCGGCGCGCGGCTCGCCGAGGCAGTGCGAATTCTTCTCGTTGGTAATGTAAACCCGCCCGCCTGGCTTGCAAATGCGGTAGAGCTCCTTGAGGATAAGTTCAGGTCGATTGAAGATTTGAAGGGAATGTCGGCAGGTGACCAAATCGAACTGCGCTTCGTCGAGCAGCATTTCCGACGCATCGCCATAGGTATATTCGATACCCCGGATGTCGAATTCCTGCATCACCTGTCGAGCATAGTTCAGGCTTGATATGGAGTGGTCGAGGGCGACGATCCGCGATGGCTGGAACTCCTTCTGCACGAGCACGGCGAAATCACCGATCCCGCAACAGATGTCGGCCATGACGATCCCAGGCCTCATGCCGTGTCGCGGCAAGATCGCGCGCTCGTGGCGCCAGGTCATCTTTGTCTGTGTGCGCAGGATTGGAACAAAACCGCCTTCCTCAAGGAAGCCCTGTCCCGGATAGAATTGGCTGTCATACTGCTCGACCGTGATGTTCGGTTCGATTTTGCTCAAGCGCCCGAATTTTCGCGAGGTCCATCCAACGACGCTTGATGTGATGACGACGAATTTGAGATCGGGTCGAGCGCGGCAGGCGTCGATGATGATCCTCGAGAAGGCGTAAAATGCAGCGTTGTTCATCTGCGTCAGGCGCCTGACGTTGACATAGAGAACGCCGCGCACACGGCCGATCGCATCACGAAGCAATGCCAGGCTCGTCCCAAGCTCATCGATCGCCTGAGGCCGGACCACCCCCGATATGGAGAACTCCTGGTTGTTGGCGTCGTATTGCGCCTTGAAGCGCGGGAGAAGGTTGTAAGGGCTCAATGTTGCAGGCCCTCAAGCGGAAGATCCACGATAAGTGTGATCGCATCGCCGTCGGCTTCCTCGACCCTGAGCGTCGCGTTGTAGTCGACAGCCAGTTCCAGCAGTACGACCTCCCGGCTGGGCGCGAGATCTCCGGAAACAGAATTAAGGTATCGTTCCCTGGCCTCGTATCCCGTGACCTGGCTTACGGCTTCCTCGTAGAATTGGCGCTCCTCCGGCACGCAAGGAAATGTCAGTTCGATCCGGTCCGTCGCGCCATGGCGAGACACCCTGCACGCCAGTTCGCCGTCGGCATGGCGCGTACGAAAGGCGATTTCCAGCAATTCGTTGAAGGCAGAGGAAAAGAGATTTGAATGGCGGACCGAGTCGGATCGATTTTGACTGATCATGCGGGCCATATATGTCGAGACGTAGTCGCAGTGTCTCCAGGCGGAGACGAAAGTCCTGATCTCCATGTCGATCTGGATCATCGGCTCGAAAGTCGGCTCGCCAGCCAAGTCATGATGAACGGATCCCATCGGCGTCCTCTCTTATTCCATCCGTAGTTGAGCCTGGTAGCGCGATGAGCAGGTTCCGCACACGCAGGAATTGCGCGGCACCGGCCTCGTTGTTTTTTACCACTCTCCACTTTACAAAGGGTGCAAGGCGCTACACTGCCCGATTTGATCCCTCCATCGCCCGTATCCCCTTCGGCGGGGACCTCCTGATGAAATCGCTTGTTGCCTCGGCGCCGAGCGGCCGGCCGAGGAAATTGCCCTGCAGGCAATCGCAATTCTCCTTGATCAGCCACCGTGCCTGTGCCGACGTCTCAACCCCCTCGGCGGTGACGCTTATTCCCAAGCCGTGCGCCAGATTGATGATCGATCGCACGATCGTCTGGCCTTTGAGATCGGTCTCCAGGTCCGCGATGAAGTATTGATCAATCTTCAAAGTGTCGAATGGAAAATTCTTAAGATAGCTCAATGATGAATAGTATGTTCCAAAATCGTCGAGCGAAATTCGTATTCCCAATACGTTCAGAGTATTCAACGTGTCGATATTGTCGATTGTCCTCTCAAGAAGAACCGTCTCGGTTATCTCAAGTTCAAGTCTGTCGGCTCGAATTCCAACCTCGTCGATGATCTGAGCGACGGTATCTGTCAGCGAACCGCTGAGGAACTGAGCCGGCGACAGGTTGACTGCGACCGTCAGCGAAGAAGGCCAACTCAATGCCTGGCGACAGGCTTGCTCGAGCACCCATCGACCGATCTCATCCATCAGACCGTCGGCTTCGGCGATCGGTATGAACACGCTGGGTGGAATGACGCCGATCTCGGGGTGCCGCCACCGCAGCAGCGCTTCGAAGCCGATCACCGACGAAGGAGGCCGAATGAGCGGCTGATACTCCAAATAAAGCTCGTTCCGCTCCAGCGCGGTTCGAAGGCTGCGCCTCAGATTTTCGCGTTGCTCGAGCAGGAGCAGCATCGAGCGGTTGAACGTTCGAGCGCAGCCGCGTCCATCTGTCTTGGCTGCATAAAGAGCAATGTCGGCGGCTTTCATCAGTTGCTCGCCATCGGTCCCGTGCTCCGGCCCGAGAGCAATTCCGATACTCGAGCCGACGAAGACAGGAATGCCGTTGATGACGAACGGCTCCTTGAACGCGTTGACCAGCGATCCGGCGAGGCGCTCGGCTTCCGCGGGCTGCTCCTTGCCCAATTGAATGACGGCGAACTCATCGCCGGCATACCGGTAGGCGGATTCGCCGTCCTGCAGCGCGTCACGAATTCGACCTGCCGCAAGTTGAAGAAGCGTGTCACCTGCTCCATGGCCGAGCGTGTCGTTGACCGCTTTGAAATCATCAAGGTCGATTTGCAGCAAGGCGGCCTTCGGCTTTGATCCGCCTATGACCGTCAGCGCTTGCTGCAGCCGCTCGCCGAATCGCCGCCGATTCTGCAGTCCGGTCAGCACGTCGTGCGTCGCCTGATGGAGCAGAATTACATGCTCCTGCTCATCCGCCGCGCTCCGTCCGCCGCGCTCCCTTGATTCGATGATTCCCGCACCATCTGCTGTGCCGAAGACGAAAACGGACCGGGGCGCTTCGCCCGCCGATCGCGGCAAGTCGATGCTTGCCGGAGAACCGCCCTGGAACACCCGAAGAAATTCGTCGCGACAGCTCGCATCGAGGAAGCTCGGGTAGATCTCCCAGATGGCGGCGCCCAGCGCCACCGCGCTTCCGTATATGCGTTTGAGGCTGGCTGCGTAGTGCGTCAGACGGAAGTCGCGATCATAGAACGACATAAGTTCGGTCGTGTTCGCCAAAAGGTCTGGGAGAAGCGCCTCGCCGGCACGTGGAACATCGCTTGAGGAAAGCCCCTCGTTCTCCGTACCGACGCCTGATGCCTCTGGGCGCAAGAGCCACCTCCATAGGCGGTGAAAATTTCCACGTCCCCCAGTTTAGAAATAGCATAACCGTCAAGCTTGGCAAAACTTTCAGCTCACTGTCTTAACAAGCGCCGCATGCAGCGCAATTGCGATGCATGCGGCGCTTGGATTGGCGGCAAGTTATCGATAACGATGAACAGTTACGATTCGTTAATAAACGGAAATCGGCGGCAATTTAGCTATGTGACTGATGGCGCGGTGGTGGCGATTCGAAATATTGTGCGCCATGAGGCGAAGCAGCCTCCCCCCCCCGGCAAGCCCCGTTTTGACCCTGGACTCAGCTTCCGAGCGCCTTGAGCCAACCTTCAAAGGACGGGGCCTTGTGGTGTTCAGCAAGCGAGACAGACTGGGCGAGGCGCGGCAACGCCACGGAACTTCGGACTTCGCGGGGGCTGTAACCGAATTCCTTGCTGAATGCCCGGCTGAAATTGGCGGCTGAGCTAAACCCGACGGCTTCCGCAATATCGACAATGCGCCGGCTGTCCGCCGGATCGCCAAGCGCAGCATGGGCTGCCAGAAGTCGGCGACTTTGTATGTAGTGGAGGACACCACCGCTCGGCTCGAACAACTGATAGAGACGGGAGCGCGAGACGCCGAGCGCCCGGCACATTGAATCCGGCGTCAGATTGGCCGCATCCAGATTGTTGTGGACGTATCGACGCGCCCGCTCCATCAGCGCGACACTCACCAATTGTTCGGTGGCTGCCGCATGTTCCGCCTGGGGCGAGAGGCAGGCAATGATCATGCTGCGCGTTGCGTGTACGATACGAGGCAGATCGTCAGCCGTGAGACTGCGCAGCCTTGCTTCTATGCTGTTGAGGTAGTCCAGCAAGAGGTTGGCAAAGTTGCCGGACAGAATTGAATTGTTCTTTGCATCCAGGGTTGCCGTCGCATCGGCGAACAAATCACGCGGCAAATAGAGAAAGAGACTTTCGGATTCCGTTGTCCGCCCGCGAAACGGGTAGCCAAGCGATCTGATCTCCAATTTGCCGGGCTCGTTTTCCGCAACGCGACGATCGACCTCCGTCCACGACCGGCCAGTACGTGGCAAGGCGATATACCAATGATCGATCGAACTCGACCGAAGCTTGGCGGCGGAACGCATATAGCTATGCGCTGGTGCACGCTGTTGGACGATCAGCATGCCGCCGAAGTTCCAGGCCGTATGCTCGGCGGGAAAGCCGTCGTCGAGCGATTTGTCATCCGGCAGCCTGACCTCGACAAGCGGTGCCATATGCGCCTGCCAAGCGGCGAATTGATGCTCTGGCGCCAGATCGAGCGTTGAAAATGGCAAGGGGTCGAGCGCCGGCGCCAGTGACCCGGCAACCTCATGGTGAGGTTGAGCTTCGCGCGGCCAACGACGTCGCTCACGCTCCGGCGCCTGCCTCGAACGCGCCTCGTCCTGCTTCTTAGCATCCATCGCAGGGTACCATATCCGAATCCGGTATACCCATGCGCCCACGTCAATCATGTGGTGTATCACAGGCACTTGGCAAGACTGGCGGAACTCAAGTCCACAGAAGCGGCCATCATCACGCTGGATTACAGTAAGAAATGCATTCCGAGACAAGTTTATGGATGTGACGATAACGACACTCTTCAACCCGGTGCGTATAGAATCCGGCATCGTGAAAGCGAAGTTGAGGAGGCCACGAGATGAACGCAAAGCTCAAAGCGGAAGCTCGCCGCAAGATCATTCTTGACGGGTACGTTAACAATGAACCCCTGAAAGATATTGCGGCCAAGATCGGATGCTCCCTGGCGAGTTTAAAGGTCAGCGCCAGCAAACTCGGCTGCACCAGGACGCCAAAGGAGGCGGCCGCATTTCGACGCGGCTTTCGTGTCCCGGAAGAAAAACGGCGTGATTACTATCAATTGATGATTGCTGGGCAGTACAAGGCCCACGAGTGCGCGCGGATCTTGGGCCTGCTAACGATGCAGTTGCCTGGCCCAGAGTAGTCGTATGACAATACTGTTGCCGATATTGTTACTCGGGCATTTCATCGCCTCGGCAGTTCCTCAG